>JAGLSH010000066.1 GCA_023135855.1 Candidatus Omnitrophota bacterium | reverse complement strand
ATTATGGAGACGTAGAGGAATTGCTTTGTAGTTTAGTTTCAAAAAAAGAAAGAGTAAATTATTTTTTTATATTTGTATTATCAGCTTTAGCATTGGTATTTGCTATATATATGGACTTTTTAAAATAGAAGGAGGAAGAGGATGAGGAAGTTAATAATAGGGATCGCGTTACTAATGGTATTATGTGTGCAGGGTTGTGCATTGATTGGTACAGCTGTATCAGCCGCCGCTGCTTATGGTATTGCTCAGGCTTTTGATTAAAGAGTCAGTCTTTTAGAGTGATAAGATTTATAAAATTAGGAGGCAAAATATGTGTTGTGAAGGCTTAAACCAAAGAGTTAAGAGGTTATCTTTTGTGGATGTTAAGCTGATTAAATGGGCTACTTTCTTTGCAACTATTATTGTGGTTAAGTTTTTCCCACAATTACTCAGGATTAATTACCTAGTTCTTGTAATATTCATGGTACTTTGTGCTGCAAAACCTGTCTATGTGACCTGGATTAAGAAGTCATAAGTTCTTTTATCTCAAAGGTTTGTAGGATATAAAAAAAATAGGAGCTTTTTTGCTCCTATTTTCTCTAGAAAGAAGGATTTTTATCTATCTAAGCCTCTCCCGTGGCTGGTGAAACTTTCGACACTTAAGTTATACAATATAGAAAGAGTGTTTTCAATGCCTTGAGCGGGGTATTCTGAAAACGTTTTTAATCCTTAAATCTATTCATTTTTTTTAATTTTTTAAGGCTTGACTTGGTTTTTTAGTGAGGTATTATTTATTATAAGATATAAGGAGGGAACTATGGGTTGTTGTAATCGTAGCTGTGGAACTAAGGCTAAACCTAAGAAGAAAGAGAAGACTAAGCTTAGGAAAAAATCTAAGTCTAAGAAATAACCAGACGTAGTTTTAGAAGAGCAATAATAAGCTTTTTGAGATTAGGGAATAATCAAATTCCTTGACTTGTAAAGTTGATTGTGATAATCTAAATTCGTTAATTTAAGGAGGTAATAATGCGCCAAACAAGTCTTATTTTATTAGTTATTTCTCTTTTAGTTTTGAATGGTTGCACTGTAGTTTTCCAGAAAGGTAGACGTTCAGATCTTGAGAAAATAGAAACTTTAGAGAGTGAGTTAGATAGCTTAAGAGACGCAGGTGAGCTTTTGAGAAGTCGTCTTTCTAAAGAGATAGAAGAAGAGAAGGTAAGATTGACTATGGCCGAAAAAGGCTTAGTAATTACCTTTGTTGCTGAAGTTCTTTTTGATTCCGGAAAGGCAAAGCTAAGAGGTCAAAGTCTTTCGATTCTAGATAAAGTAATAAGAATTTTAAAAGAAGAAGTTCCTGGCAACAAAATTGGAATTGAAGGGCATACTGACAATGAGCCGATAAAACACTCTCGTTGGAAATCAAACTGGGAACTTTCTTCACAGCGTGCTTTAAGTGTAGTACATTATTTAGAGAAAAGAGATATTTTTCCTAGAAGATTATCAGCGATTGGTTATGGAGAACATCAACCGATTGCTTCCAATGATTTGGTTGAGGGAAAACAGCTTAATAGGCGAGTAGAGATTGTTATTTTACCGAAAGCGGCAAAAAAAGGGATTGAAGAAATAAACCAAGAACCTTTTGAAACAAATGAGGAGGAGCTGAAATGAAAGATAACCCGTTGATAATAAGTCTTTTAATTGGTTTAATTGTAATTTTAGTTATTGCTGGCGTATCTCTTTTAGTTAAGATGAATGTTTTATCAGGTGTTTATAAGCAAGAGTTAGCTAAAAATATAAGTCTTGAAAAGAATGCTGAAGATCTAAAGGCTGAAAACAGTAGTTTGGCTGGTGAGGTTGGACAATTGAATAATACAATAAAAGACCTTGAAGAAGAGAATATAAAGATAGAGAGACTAAAAGAAAAATTAGAAGAGAACTTGAAAGACGAGCTGATGAAGCAGAAAGTTGTAGTAGAATAACTCGTAAACTAGTTGATATATTCTTTAAAAGGGGGCAGTAGCCCCCTTTTATTTTATGGGTCATGAAAGTATTTTTATACTTTCCTAACCACTGAAAATTGTATCAAGTTGTCACGAAACTATTTTCTTGGATAAAGATGGAAGTACCTTATCATATAGCAGTAATTATGGATGGGAATGGAAGATGGGCAAGAAAAAGAATGTTACCTCGTGTAGTTGGCCATCGTCAGGGAGCAAAAAGAGTTAAGGAAATTCTTAGAGAAGCTAAGAGGATTGGAGTGGGAGCCTTAACCATTTTTGCTTTTTCTACTGAAAATTGGAATAGGCCAAAAAAAGAAATAGAGTTTATTTTTTCTTATTTGGTTAAGTTTTTGAAAAGTTATCAAAAAGAATTTATAAAAAAGGATATAAAGTTTAAAGCAATTGGAAGAAGGGATAGGTTCAGCAAAGAGGTTATTGAAGAAATAAAAAAGACCGAAGATTTTACTAAAGATAATAAGAGTTTTATTTTTAATGTCGCCCTAGATTACGGAGGAAAATGGGATATTGTTAATGCGACAAAAAAAATAGCTAAAAAATGCATAACCAATAGTATATCTGATAAAGATATAGATGAAGAGTTGTTTAATAAGCATATGTCTTTAGGCGATATTCCGGCACCAGATTTACTTATTAGAACTTCTGGAGAAAAGAGAATTAGTAATTTTTTAATTTGGGATTTAGCTTATAGTGAATTTTATTTTACCCCGATTTTTTGGCCGGAGTTTGATAAAGAGCATTTGCATAAAGCGATAAAATCTTATTCTCAAAGAAATCGAAGGTTTGGGGCAGTCCAATAAGGATTAAGCTTTTTAAAAAGTTTGTAGGTAAGAAGAAAGAGAGAATTCATGAAGAGACGTCTAATTCCATTTAGTATTTTAAGTATTCTTGCAGTCTATTGTGTGGTTTACTATCCACTTTGTGGGTTGTTTTGTTGTCTGTTAATATTGGCTGGACTTTATGAGTTTTTCTATATGGTTGAGAAGAAAGGAGTAAGACTGTTTAAACCTTTAGGGCTTTTGATTGGTGTACTTATTCCAATAACTATATATTTTAATTTTTCCATTCAAGAAGGTTGGCAGTTCTTATTTGTAGTGATTGGTATTTTTGTTCTTTTTCTCTCAGAGTTGACTAAAAAGGACGCCCATCAATCGATATTGTCTATTTCAGCTACAGTTTTTGGAGTAATATATATATCTTGGTGTTTTTCATTTCTTATTCGGATAAGACAGCTTCCTGAAGGAGCGATGCTTACAGGATTTTTAATTTTAGTAACTAAATCTTCAGATACTGGAGCTTATCTCTGGGGTAAAAAATTTGGTAAAACTCGTTTGCTTAAGAGAATAAGCCCTAAGAAATCCCTAGAAGGAGCTATTGGTGGATTTTTTACTAGCTTAGTTGTAGGAGTTATTTTTTCTTTATTCATCGGGAGTATTAATTTTTGGGGAAAGTTTTTTATCATTATAATTTTAGCTATAATTGCACAATTAGGTGATCTTTTTGAATCGCTTATCAAGAGAGATTGTCAGGTTAAAGACTCCGGAAAACTTCTTCCCGGTATGGGAGGAATCCTTGATGTTATTGACAGTTTAATTTTTACAGCGCCTACATTTTATCTCTACCTCACAATGATGAGGTAGTTTATTAAGTATGAAAGATAAAGTACTTATTTTTGGTTCGACTGGTTCTATTGGCAAGAATGCCTTAAGTGTAATTCGAGAAGATAAGAATAAATTTAAAGTTATTGGCCTTTGCGCCAATAGAGATATAGACACCCTTTATCGCCAAATCAAAGAATTTCGACCATTATTTGTTTGCGTAAGGGATATTGATAAAGCTAAGAGTTTAAAGGAGAAATTAGGTAAAAGCATTAAGTTCTTTGTCGGTCAGCAAGGGTTAGAAGATTTTGCTTCTATTAAATCAGATATTGCGGTAATGGCTATTACTGGCATATCAGCCCTAAAGCCACTTTTAATAACTATTGCCAATAGCAAGCGCATAGCTTTAGCTAATAAAGAGGCTATAGTCACTGCTGGATCAATAGTATTTAAGAGAGCCAAGAATTTTAATACTCAAATATTACCTGTAGATAGTGAGATAAATGCTCTTTTTCAACTTATAAAACCTTCTCAAAGTTTTGGTTTAAACCAGACCAGAGCCAAAAGAGGGTGGCGAGATGACTTTCGTAAAGTTTACCTTACTGC
The DNA here is from genome assembly GCA_023135855.1 of Candidatus Omnitrophota bacterium. Classification (GTDB taxonomy): domain Bacteria; phylum Omnitrophota; class Gorgyraeia; order Duberdicusellales; family 4484-171; genus Susulua. The sequence continues at coordinate 167 of JAGLSH010000066.1, read as the reverse complement.
TTCCGGAGGAGCTTTAGCTGGTTATAGCAAGAGTAAATTAGCTAAAGTTGGGGTGAAAAAAGTTTTAGATCATCCTACTTGGAAGATGGGTAAACGAGTAACAGTAGATAGTGCTACTTTAGTTAATAAAGGGTTTGAAGTCATCGAGACTCATTATTTTTTTGGAT
>JAGLSH010000065.1 GCA_023135855.1 Candidatus Omnitrophota bacterium | reverse complement strand
TTTGAGGATTTAATCGCTGTCTTGGCTCTTTATCGCCCGGGACCATTAGGTAGTGGTATGGTTGATGATTTTATTAATCGAAAACATGGGAAGAAAAGTATATCTTATATTCATCCCAAATTAGAGTCAATCTTGAATAAGACTTATGGAATCATTCTTTATCAGGAACAGATTATGCAAATAGTTGCTAAGTTAGCTGGTTTTGATATGTCACGAGCTGATTTATTAAGAAAAGCTATTGGTAAAAAAATTCCTGAAATTATGGATCAACAGAGGCACTCATTTATAGATGGTTGTAGCAAGAATGATATTCCAGTGAATATAGCGAGCCAGATATTTGATTTAATAGATTACTTTTCAGGTTATGGTTTTAATAAAAGTCATTCCACAGCTTATGCTTTAATTTCTTATCGTACAGCATATTTAAAAGCTAATTACCCGATAGAGTTTATGGCTGCTCTTCTAACTAGTGAGCGTAATAATACTGATAAAATTGTAGAATATGTTAATGAATCAGCTCGGATGAAAATTGAAGTTCTTCCTCCGGATATAAATACTAGTTTTACTAATTTTACAGTAACTAATCAACAAAATATACGTTTTGGATTGATGGCTATTAAAAATGTCGGCAAAACTGCTTTAGAAAATATTGTTAAAACTAGGAAGGCAGATAAATTTGAAAGTATTTTTGATTTTTCTCGACGGATAGATTCACGGGTGGTAAACAAGAAGGTCATTGAAAGCCTTATAAAAACCGGAGCAATGGATAGCTTTAATCTCAAGCGGGCTCAAATGATGGCCATTTTAGACAAAATATTAAATAAAAATGCAAAGAAAGAAGACCCTTCTCAATTGAGGCTTTTTGCAACTCCGGTTGATGAAAGTGTTCCTGACATTGAAGAGTGGCCACTCTTGGAGATATTGAATTTTGAAAAGTCTCTTCTAGGAATATTCTTAACCGGTCATCCTTTAAAATCTTATTCCAATTTAGTTAGTGCCTTAAAACGTGAAAAAATACTTGATCTTTGGAAACATCCTCGCCAAAGAGAAGTTATGATTTGTGCAATAGTCGAGAAGATAAAAAACGTTACTACTCGCAGAAAAGGTGAACGAATGGCAATTTTAAAGCTAGAAGATGAGACTGCTAGTATTGATGCTTTTGTTTTTCCAAAACTTTATGCTGAGTGTTCATTTTTGCTTAAGGAGCAAACTATATTAGTGATAAAGGGGGAAGTTGAAGCTAAGGATAAAGTCCCTAAGATATTAATCTCTCAGGTTATCCCGGTAGAAAGAATAATTGAACATATTAAGGGTGTTGATATTTCTTTAGAGGATAGCAATATCTCCTTAAAAAACTTAAAAAGTGTTTTTCTTAACCATAAAGGTCAGACTCCAGTCTTCTTTTCTTTCAAGAATTCTAGGCTAGAAGGAGTGAGGATAAAGAGTGGTAGTAAGTTCTGTATCGCCTTAGACGAGAAAGCTTTAGATGAAATAGGTACGGCAGTGGGGGAGGGAAACTTGTCCTTGACACTTTAATTTGATGGTGCTAGACTTAAGGCATGAGAAAGAGAGATATAGTTCTTAAAATCAGTCAGAACACACAGATAAAGCAAGTTGTGGTTAAAGATGTTGTACAACGGACACTTGATACCATATTCGAAGCTTTAAAAAGTGGCAAAAGAATTGAACTTAGGAATTTTGGGGTATTTCAGGTTAAAAAGAGAAAAAAAAGAATTGGCAGAAACCCCAAAACTGGAGAGGTTGTGCCTGTTCCTGAGAGACGCACTGTTGTTTTTAAGCCTGGCTTGGAAATGAAGAAGAACATAAAGTAGATCTGTCTGCTTAAGATGAACCCCATTATTTTCCCACTAAAGTTAACTTGTTCAAAATTAATAGGAGGAGATTTAGAGTGAAAAAGATTTACTCTAGTATACGAGGAATGTCTGATTTTGATCCTACCAAGAGCTTAGCTTTTGGAGAAGTAATTGAGAAGGCCAAGAACGTTCTTAAAGTTTTTAATTATAAAGAAATCATTTTGCCTATTCTCGAAGAGAAGGATTTATTTATTAAGAGTGTGGGTGAGACTACTGATATTGTAGAGCGGCAAATGTTTAAGATTGAGGGCAAAGATATAGTACTTCGTCCTGAAGGAACTGCCCAAGTAATAAGATATTATCTTCAGAATTCACTTCATAAGAGTAGTAACTTTCATAAATTTTTCTATACTGGACCGATGTTCAGAGGGGAAAGGCCTCAGAAAGGAAGATTACGCCAATTCCATCATATCGGAGCTGAAGCTATAGGTTCTAATAGCTATTACCTTGATGCTGAAATGATTGTTTTAGCTTTAAAAATATTAGATGAAGTAGGTGTTAGTAAGAAAGAACTTAAAATAAACACTTTAGGTTGTGATGGAGATAAAATAAGGTTTTCTCAATATCTTAAGGAAAGCTTATCTTCTAAAAAGAGTAGGCTTTGTGATGATTGTCAAAAAAGATTGGATAGGAATCCTCTAAGGGTTCTTGATTGTAAAAGTCAACAATGCAGAAAAGAAGTTATCGCTTTAAATTTAGAAAAGGAACATATCTGTGGTGATTGTCAGGACAAATTTCAAAATCTACTTGTTTTGCTTGGCGATTTAGGCATTAAATTTACTTATTCTCCTTATATGGTTAGGGGGCTTGATTACTATACTGATACTGTTTTTGAAATTTCTTCAGATAAGTTAGGCTCTCAAGATGCAATTGGTGCCGGAGGCAGATATAATAATTTAATTAAGTATCTTGGTGGTCCAGATATTCCTGCTATAGGCTTTGCTTTGGGTTTAGAAAGAATATTCCTTACCTTGGCAGAGAAAAAGTTAGAAGAAAAGCTAGATGTTTTTGTGGCTACAACTAGCCAAGAGCTTCTTGGCTTAGGTATTAACATTTTAGGGCAGCTAAGAGAAGAGGGTTTATCTTGTGACCTTGATTATTGTGCTAAATCTTTAAAAGGACAGATGCGCTCTGCTCAGAAGAAAGGTTCGCGGATAGTGGTGATTTTAGGTGAAGAGGAAGTAGCGAATAATACTCTACTACTTAAAGATATGGATAAATCTATTCAGAAGACGATAAAAAAAGAAGACTTAACTCTAGAGATAAATAAAATAATTAAAGCTTAAGGAGAGGTGACTAATGTTAAGAACACATACTTGCGGTCAATTGACAGATGCTGACATAGGCAAAGAAGTAACTATATGTGGCTGGGTAGACTCACGTCGAGATCATGGTAAACTTATTTTTATTGATTTAAGAGATAGATATGGGCTTACCCAGATAATTTTTTTACCTAAACCAAATGCTGCTACTTATGAAGCAGCAAAAAGATTAAGAAATGAAGATGTAGTAAAAATCAAAGGTGTAGTTAATCCTAGACCTAAAAAAACTGAAAATCCTAAGCTTTTTACCGGTCTTATTGAAATTGAAGCTAAAGAAGTGGATATTTTAAGCGGAGCAGAGGATTTACCATTTAATGTTGAAGATGATATAGATGTTGGCGAAGAGATTCGCCTGAGGCATCGCTATCTTGATTTAAGAAGAGCTCCGGTTTATCAGAAGTTAATCCTACGTCATAAATTAAATCAAGGTTTCAGAGATTTTCTTAATAAGGATGAGTTTTTAGAGGTAGAAACTCCTTTTCTTACTAAGTCTACACCTGAAGGGGCTAGGGATTATTTAGTCCCTTCAAGATTACAGGTGAATAAATTTTACGCCTTGCCCCAGTCGCCACAACTTTTTAAACAGATCTTAATGGTCGGTGGTATAGACAAGTATTATCAGATTGTACGTTGTTTTCGTGATGAAGACTTAAGAAAAGATCGCCAGCCAGAATTTACTCAGCTAGACATAGAGCTATCTTTTATTGAGGAAGAAGATATTTATTCATTAACTGAGAAAATGTTTGCTGACGTTTTTTCTAAGTGCTTAGGGGTCGAGCTAAAAACACCTTTTTTGCGCCTGACTCATCAAGAAGCAATGGAGAAGCATAAAACAGATAAGCCTGATGTTGGCGAGGGAGACTATCGTTTTCTTTGGGTAACTGATTTTCCTTTGTTTGAATATGATGACAAAGAAAAGAGATGGCAATCTTCTCATCATCCTTTCACATCTCCTGCAGAAGATGGTATCTCTGATTTAGAAAAAGAAGATTTATCCAAAGTTAAATCTCGTTCTTATGATTTAGTTTTTAATGGTTCAGAAATTGCTAGTGGTTCGATAAGAATCCACTCACATGTTTTGCAAGAGAAGGTTCTTAAGATCTTAGGTATATCTAAGGAAGAAGCTGAAAGTAAGTTTGGATTTCTCTTACGTTCATTTAAATATGGCGTTCCTCCTCATGGTGGGATTGCATTTGGTCT
>JAGLSH010000064.1 GCA_023135855.1 Candidatus Omnitrophota bacterium | reverse complement strand
TTGAAAAAACGTTATCTTAAAAAGGATGATAAAGGTGTGATTAATGAAACACCAACTGAGCTATTAGAAAGAGTAGCAAAAGCTATTTCAGGAGTGGAGAAAAAATATGGAGCTAGTGAGCAAGGTATAGAAGAGTGTGGAAAAGCATTTTTTGAAATAATGAAGAACCTAGAATTTATGCCTAACTCTCCTACTCTTATGAATGCTGGCAAAAAGCTGGGTCAACTTTCAGCTTGTTTTGTTGTTCCTATTGAAGATTCCATGGAATCTATTTTTGATGCTATAAAATCAACCGCACTTATACATAAAACTGGTGGAGGCACTGGTTTTAGTTTTTCTCGTCTTAGAGCTCAAAGCAGTGTAGTCAAATCTACTGGTGGGGTGGCTTCTGGGCCGGTTTCATTTATGAAAGTTTTCGATGCTGCGACTCAAGCAGTAAAACAAGGAGGTACTCGTCGAGGCGCGAATATGGGAATATTAAGAGTAGACCATCCGGATATTTTAGAATTTATAAAATGTAAGGGTAAGGAAGGAGAGATTTCTAACTTTAATATTTCTATTGCTTTAACGGATGATTTTATGGAGAAGGTTCTAAAGAGAGAAGACTATTCATTAATTGATCCTTACAATGAACAAGTTGTTGGAAAATTAAATGCTGCAGAAGTTTTTGATATTATTGCTAATTGTGCTCATAGCAATGGAGAGCCAGGAATTGTTTTCATAGATAAAATGAACAAAGACAATCCAACTCCTTCCCTGGGTGATGTTGAAAGCACTAATCCTTGCGGTGAGCAACCACTCTTGCCTTATGAGAGTTGTAATTTAGGTTCAATTAATTTATTTAAAGTATTAAAGGAAAAAGATGATAGCTTTGAGATTGATTGGAAAAAGCTAGAAAGAATTGTTAAGGTTTCAGTAAGGTTTTTAGATAATGTTATTGAGGCTAATAAATTTCCCCTTCCTCAAATTCAGGAGAATACCTTAAGAACAAGAAAAATTGGTTTAGGAGTTATGGGTTGGGCGACTATGTTAGGGTTTTTAGGAATTCCTTATGACAGTGAAGAAGGGACAAATTTAGCCAAGAAGGTAATGGAATTTATTCGCAAGAATGCTGAAGAAGAATCTATAGAATTGGCTAAAGTAAGAGGAACGTTTCCGGCTTGGGATAAGAGTGTTTGGCAGAAGAAAGGAATACGGGTGAGAAATGCGACTTTGACTACAATTGCTCCCACTGGAACAATAAGTATTATTGCTGGACCGACTGCCTCAGGTGTAGAGCCTAATTTTTCTCTTTGTTATTTTCGTAATGTTTTAGATGGAGAAAAACTTTTGGAAGTAGATCCATCATTTGAATATGTAGCCAGGAAAAAAGGTTTTTACTCAGAAGAGTTAATGAAAAAAATAGCCAGCGGAGAGAGTATTCAGAAGATGGATGAAGTTCCCCAAGAAGAAAAAAGAGTTTTTAAAACTGCTATGGATATATCATCTTTTTGGCATATAAAGATGCAGGCTGCTTTTCAGGAATTTACTGACAATGCTGTTTCTAAAACAATAAATTTACCTAACAGTGCTATTGTCGATGATATAAAAGAATCTTATTCGTTAGCTTATAAGTTAGGTTGTAAGGGTATTACTGTTTATCGAGATGGAAGTAGAAGTGTTCAGGTTCTTACAGTAGATAAGAAGAAAGAAGAAACTACTCCAGAGGAAGTAGCGGGGACTTCAGTGGTTATTCCTTATCTTAAACCTAGGCCGGAAGTTATTTTAGGAACTACAACTAAAGTAACTACTGGGTGTGGAAATCTTTATGTTGTAGTTAATCAAGATTCCGACGGTAATTTTTTCGAAGTATTTACTCAGATGGGTAAAGCTGGAGGATGTGCTGCTTCTCAGCTTGAAGCTGTAGGTAGATTAGTTTCTTTAGCTCTTCGGGGAGGAATTGATGTAAAGGTTATTGTTGAACAGCTTAAAGGGATAAGATGTCCTTCTCCTTCATGGGATAAGGGGAAGAAGATTTTTTCTTGTGCTGATGCTATTGCTAGGGTCCTAGAGAAGAGAACAATTGACCAGAATGAAGTAGCTAAGGAAGTAACTGAAGAAGCAGCTAAGGTAGGCGTAGAATCTATTGGAGCAAAAGATAAAGTCGTGGTAGCTGTTAAGAAAAAGAGGTTTAAAAATATAGTTGGTGTATGTCCAGATTGTGGTTCAGCTCTTAGACATCAAGAGGGATGTTTGGTTTGCGATGGTTGTGGATATTCAAAGTGTTAATGAGTGAATGGGTAGATGAGCATATGGGTGGATGAGTAAGATAATCATTAACTCATACACTCATTATCCCATATACTTATTAATTATTTAAGGAAGTGATTCAATGATTAAATTAGTTTTATTAAGACATGGTGAAAGCACGTGGAACTTGGAAAACAAATTTACTGGATGGACTGATGTAGGATTATCTGATAAAGGAATGATTGAAGCTCATTTATCAGCAGAGTGGCTTAAAAATGAAGGATTTAGTTTTGATATTGCTTATACTTCAGTTCTTAAGCGGGCTATTTCAACTCTTTGGATAGTTTTAGAAGATATGGATTTAATGTGGATTCCTGTTCACAGAACATGGCGCCTTAATGAACGTCATTATGGGGCTCTGCAAGGCTTGAATAAATTAGAAACTGTTCAGAAATTTGGTGAAGATCAAGTATTGATTTGGAGAAGAAGCTATGATACTCAACCTCCAGCTTTGGAGAAAGATGATCGGCGTTTTCCAGGTAATGATCTCCGCTATAAAGATCTAACTCCTCAAGAATTACCTTCAACTGAGTGTTTGAAAGATACTGTAGATAGATTCCTAATCTATTGGCATGAGACTATTGTTCCTACTCTACGTGAAGGCAAGAAAGTAATCATTGCTGCTCATGGGAACAGCTTAAGAGCTTTAGTCAAGTATTTAGATGGAGTTAGTAATGAGGCAATAGTTAAACTTAATATACCAACCGGAATACCTCTTGTTTATGAGCTAGATGATAATCTAAAGCCAATTAAACACTATTATTTGGGTGATCCTGAGGTTATCAAAAAAGCAATTGATTCTGTGGCTAAACAGACTAAAAAGAAGTAAATTTCCTACCTTTTTAAAGTTAAAATTTTTTCCTTTAATCTTAAGGATAATATATTCTCCTTTTTCCTAAATTATGCTAAAATTAAAAGCTATGAAGAAATATGATTGTATCATTGTCGGTGTTGGGCATGCTGGTATTGAAGCTAGTAATGCTGTGGCTAAATTGGGAAGCACTGTACTTTTATTAACTATAGATATTAATTCTATAGGTAAACTGTCTTGTAATCCAGCAGTTGGAGGGGTGTCTAAGGGCAGCTTAGTCAGAGAGGTAGATGCTTTAGGTGGTTTAATTGGTAAAATAACTGATAAATGTGCTCTAGGTTATAGAATTTTAAATAGAAGTAAAGGAAAGGCGGTTTGGTCTACTAGAGTGCAGGTAGATATGTTTGCATATCCTAAAGTTGCTCGAAATTTTTTAAAGAAAAATAAAAATATTGATATTTTGCTGACTAAAATTAAAGAAGTTTTGGTAAAGAACAAAAAAGTATATGGAGTCAAAACTGAAAAGGGAGAAGTTTTCCAAGGCAAGAGTGTAATTATTTGTGCCGGGACATTCTTAAAGAGTAAAATTCATATTGGGATGAATAGTTCCTCTGGGGGGAGACTTAATGAAGAGTCGAGTGATCAGTTATTTAAAAGTTTAAAAAAAGAAGGTATTAAATTTAAGCATTTTAAAACTGGCACTTGTGCTCGTTTAGATAAACGAACAATTGATTACTCAAGGATGGAGGAGCAAAAGTCTGAGGATGATGTTCTACCTTTTTCTTTTTCAAATAAAAGCATATCTAAGGATAGTTTGAGTTGTTTTATAACTTATACTAATAAAAAGACTCACAGAATAATTCGAGATAATTTAAAGTACTCACCTCTTTATACTGGGAAGATAACTTCAAAAGGGGTAAGGTATTGTCCTTCCTTAGAAGATAAAATAGTAAAATTTCCCCAACGTAATAGGCATCATATTTTTATTGAACCGGAAGGAAAAGATTCTCTAGAAGTTTACCCTAATGGTATTTCAACTTCTTTGCCGCTAGATATTCAAAATAAGTTTATTCATAGCATAGAAGGGTTTGAAGATGCAGTAATCCTATCTCCGGGCTACGGTATAGAATATGGTGTGATTGATTCGCGTCAACTTTATCCGACGCTTGAGACTAAAAAGATTAAAGGGCTTTATTTTGCTGGTCAGGTAAATGGAACTACTGGCTATGAAGAAGCAGCAGCTCAAGGATTAATCGCAGGCATAAATGCTGCATTGGGCGTAAGAAAAAGCAAGCCGTTTATTGTAAGAAGGGAGCAAGCTTATATTGGAGTTTTAATTGATG
>JAGLSH010000063.1 GCA_023135855.1 Candidatus Omnitrophota bacterium | reverse complement strand
TCCACTGAACATCCGTTATCTACGCTATGCGGTTTAGCTATCCGTGGAGATAGCTTAGAAATATCATACTCAATTATTTTTTCATAAATACAATTTTTATCAGAATAAACTGGTTGTATTTTCTTTAGACCTTGCTTTTTAAGAAAGTTTAAAACTTTTTGATCAGGTGCAATCAGGCCGCATTTTGCACCAAATTCAATAGTCATGTTAGTAATAGTAAACCTGGCATCCAAAGATAATTTATCAATAACTTCTCCTGAAAATTCTACTGATTTATAAGTAGCTCCATTAGCCCCTAAATCATTAATTATATAAAGAATAATATCTTTGCTGTAAACTCCTTTAGGGATTTTTCCTCTAATAATTATTTTGTAAGTCTCAGGAACCTTAAACCAATTCTTCCCAGTAGTAATTGCCACTGCCAAATCAGTAGAACCAACTCCAAAAGCTGCAGCGCCTAAGGCACCAGCAGTTGATGTATGAGAATCAGCACCTAAGATAAGCGCACCAGGCCAAGAGAATCCTTCCTCAATTACTAATTGATGAGATACTCCGCAACCAACATCAAAAAATAAATTCTTATTTTTTTTTGAAAATTTACGCATACCAGAATGGATTCTAGATACACCAAGGCTTGGAGAAGGACTACTATGATCAATAAACATCGCATATTTCTTAGGCTTACAAATCTTACCCTTAGATTCAGCTATTGCATCTATAACCAAAGAAGTAGTTCCATCTTGAGAAAAACAAAAGTCAACTTTACATATTCCAACGTCTTGCGCCTTCAATGAAGAGTTTGAATGAGAAGAAAGTATTTTTTCTATTATCGTTTTATCCATTTGATTATTTCTTTAAACTATTTAAAAACTCTCCTATCCTATTAACACCTTTGGTGATTTGCTCTAAAGAGGTTGAAAAACTACATCGTATATATCCCTCTTGCCCAAAAGGATCGGCTGGTATACAAGAAGTTAAAAATTGTTCTAACAACTGAGTCGCAAAATCAAAAGAACCCAATCCACTACCTCGTATATCACAAAATAAATAAAAAGTACCTTGAGGCTTAATTGGTTTTAACTCTGGAAATTTCGAAAGACCTTCCCATATAAGATCACGCCTTTCTTGAAATTTACTCCTTATTTCCTTTTGCCAATCCTTATTACTCAAAGCAGCTAAAGCTGCGCTTTGAGATATAGAAGAAGCACATGATGTAGTATGGTCAATTATTTTTGAAGCCTGATTGGTTATGTTCTCATCAGCCACTAAGTAGCCGATACGCCAACCAGTCATAGAAAATGTTTTTGAAAAACCATTTATAGTTATAGTCGATTCAAGAGCTCCTGGAAGAGAAGCAAAACTGGTATGTTCTCGGCCGTCGTAAACTAAAGCTTCATATATCTCATCACTAAGAACAAGTACATTCTTTTCCTTAACTACCTTAAGAATTGCCTCTAACTCTGCTTTAGTATAAGTTACTCCAGTAGGATTACAGGGATAATTAAGAATTAGGAGCTTCGTCTTTGAGGTTATAACTTTTTCTAATTCTATAGGATCAATTTTAAAGTCATTAGCTCTTTGAGTAGGCAAAATAACTGTTTTTGCCGAAGTAAGCTTTACCATTTCAGGATAGCTAACCCAGTAAGGCGATGGTATGATTACCTCATCACCAGGTGCCAATACGCTAAACATAGCCACAAAAATAGAATACTTAGCACCAGAGGTAACAATTACATTACTGGCGGAAGCCTTTATATTATTTTCTTGATTTAACTTAGCGGCTATTGCTTCTTTTAACCCAATTCTTCCAGCAGAAGGAGTATACTTAGTAAGCCCTTTATCAATAGCAGACTTAGCTTCTTCTTTTATAAACAAAGGAGTGTCAAAGTCTGGTTCACCACCAGCAAAATTTACAACGTCTTTACCTTCTTTTATTAATTTTTTAGTTAAGGCAGTTATCTTTAAAGTAGCTGACTTATTGAGCAAAGAAACTTGCGGATTGATCATAATTCCCCTCCCATTAATTCAATTTCAAGAAAAACGCTCTGAATTGTCTTTTAAACAGCGTTTTTCTCTTTCTTAAAAATCTTTTTTACTCCAGAAGCGAAACCCTTTTTAGGCTTTGCATCTGCTACAGGAGGAGCTTTCCTCTGAACCTCTTCTTTGAGATTTTCTTTATTTTCAGGCTCACTAGCCTTACTTTTGCTAAATTTGCTAATTTTAACCATTTTTGTCAATTCAATAAGAGAAAGTGAAGCCCCGTCACCCTTGCGTTTAGCCACAGTCAATGTACGAGTATACCCTCCATTTACTTTATTAAATCGTGGTCCAATATCATCAAAAAGCTTTTTTACCAATTTATGGTCTCCAAGAACCCGATAAGCAAGGCGCTTGCCTGATAAAGTTCCTTTCTTAGCCCAAGTAATTAATCCATCAACTTCACCTCTTAAATACTTAGCTCGGGAAGTAGTTGTAGTTATTCTTTCATGAATAATTACCGCTCTTAACAAAGATTTAATTAAGGCCTTCCTTTGAGATTGTGAACGTGAAAATCTTTCGCTTTTTTTGTTATGTCTCATAGCATATTCAATTTATTTTTATCTACTTTTGCCCCTAAAGAAAGCCCCATTGTCTTAAGCAATGCCACAACTTCGTTTAAAGATTTTTTACCAAAATTCCTGTAAGCTAAAATTTCCGGTTCTGTCTTCTCAACCAATTCAACCATACTTTTTATATTGGCGTCACGAAGACAATTATTACTACGCACAGAAAGCTCTAACTCTGAAACTGGAAGCTTTAACTTCTCATAAAAAGAAATTTCTTCAGGAGTCAACTCTTCATACTCTTCCTCAGGAAGTTCGCCTAAGGTAAAAAAGAGTTCCAAATGTTTACTCATTACTTTAGCAGCATAAATCAAAGCCTCTTTTGGCTCAATACTAGCATCAGTAAAAATTTCTAAAATTAGCTTATCATAGTCAGTTCTCTTCCCAACACGAGTATTCTCTACTTTAAAGGCTACTCTCTTAACAGGAGTAAACACAGAATCAATCGGAATGACCCCTAAAGCCATGCCTTCACGTTTATTCATATCTGAGGCAACAAATCCTCTTCCCCTACCTACCTCCATCTCGATTTCTAATTTTGCTCCCTTAGAAGTGATGGTAGCAATATGTAGGTCAGGATTTATTACTTCGATAGTTTCATCAGTTATAATATCTTTAGCTTTGATCTCTTTCTCGCCACTTTCTTTGATTGTGATCTTTTTTGGTGAACGAGAGTATGACCTTAAAACAAGATTCTTAATGTTGAGCATAATCTCCGGAACATCTTCTAAAACTCCATCAATAGTTGAAAATTCGTGAGAAACTCCATCTATCTTAACTGAAGTTACTGCTGCACCTTCAATAGAAGAAAGAAGAACTCTTCTTAGACCATTGCCTAAGGTTACTCCAAAACCTCTCTCCAATGGCTCAGCGACAATCTTACCATAATTTGGAGTATATGAATCTTGCTCAACTGTTATTCGCTTAGGAAATTGAAAATCCCGCCACGTTATTCCCATCTTTTACCTCCTCAAATTTTCTTAAATATTTAATCCTAAAACCTCGTTATCACGAGGTGAAAGATCTTTGATTTTACTTAGAATAAAGTTCTACAATTAACTGTTCATTAACCGGGATAACTAAATCTTCTTTTTCAGGAAGCCGTAAAACCTTCGCCTGAAGGTTATCATTATCTACTTGTATCCAATTAGGCACACTTCTTTCTTTTGAATTTATTTCAATGTTTCCTTTAAATTCTGTCTTAAGAGTATCTTTTGCTTTTATGACAATTGTTTCTCCTTCCTTAACTATATAGGAAGGTATGTCTACTCTCTTTCCATTGATAAACACAAACCCATGCTGCACAATTTGCCGAGCATGATTACGAGAAAAAGCAAAAAGAGTACGATAAACAATATTATCTAATCTTCTTTCTAGGAATTGGATTAGTACTCTTCCAGTAACTCCACGAGCCTTATGGGCCAAATTAAAAAATCTTTTAAATTGTTTCTCCAGCATCCCATACATTCTTTTAACTTTTTGTTTCTCTCTTAACTGCAAAGCATAATTGCTGAGTTTTGCACGTTTTGGAACAGCACTACCTGGAGGCGTAGGCCGTTTAGAAAACGAACACTTTTCAGTTATGCACCTCGGTCCCTTTATAAATAACTTTTCCCCTGCTCTTCGGCACAATCTACACTTTGCTTCTGTATATCTTCCCATCTTTATCTTTTCTCCTAATTTATCTATTCTTACTTAAAATTACTATTACACTCTTCTCTTTTTCTTCGGCCTACACCCATTATGCGGCATAGGAGTAATATCTTTTATTTTCTTTACGCTTAAACCTGCAGCTTGAAGGGATCTAATAGCTGACTCTCTTCCTGGACCTGGACCCTTGACTAAAGCTTCTACTTCCCTTAAACCCATCATCTTAACCTGTT
>JAGLSH010000062.1 GCA_023135855.1 Candidatus Omnitrophota bacterium | reverse complement strand
ATTCTTAGGATCATGAGCTTTAAATTTTTTCCTTTTTGTTACTGGCCTCTTATACAACTGATGCGAAGATTTTAACTTTACTAAAACAGTAATAGTTTTGTCGCTCTTGTCAGAAGTAACTAAACCTTCTACGACTTTACCTTTTTTCACTATCGGCTCCTTGTTTTTCATTCAAAACCGTAAAAATACGGGCAATATCCTTTTTAACCACTTTAAACAAATGTGGTTTCTCCACTCCACTTCTACGCTTAAATTGCAACTCCATAAGCTGTTTATTTAAGTCCTCAAGCTTTGCTTGTAATTCTTGTTTTGCCAATCCGCGTAATTCTTCAATTTTCATCTTTCTATCTACCTTTCCTTATTCAATCTTTATTTTTAGTGTCTACCTTTTTCTAGTCACAAATGTAGTCCTGAATGGCAATTTATAAGCAACTGAACGAAATGATGCTCTAGCATAATCTTCAGGAATTCCTCCTAATTCAAAAAGAACCCTTCCTCTTCTTATAACTGCTACCCAACCTTCAACTTCGCCCTTACCTTTGCCTTGACGAGATTCAGCAGGTTTCTTTGTTATTGGCTTATCAGGAAAAACCCTTATCCATAGCTTACCGCCTCTTCTTAGACGCCTAGTAAGAATAATTCTTATGGTTTCAATCTGGGTATTTTTAAGCCAGGCTGCGTCTAAAGCTTTTATTCCATACTCACCAAAAGAAACTTTGGAACCAGCCACAGCAAGTCCATTACGTCTTCCGCGTTGAGTTTTTCTATATTTGACTCTCTTTGGTATAAGCATAATTAATTCTTTTGATTCTCTTTAATTAAATAATGTCCTAATCTCTTCTCACCCTTATAAATCCACACTTTAATTCCTATCGCTCCATAAGTAGTTCTGGCAATATAAAATCCATAATCTATGTCAGCCCTAAAGGTCTGCAAAGGCACTTTACCGTGCTTGTAAGACTCTTTACGAGCGATTTCTACTCCTCCTAGACGTCCTGAACATTTTATCTTTATTCCCTCTCCGCCAGCAGAGACTGTTTGTTGTATAGCTTTTTTCATTGCCCGTCTAAAATGTACTCGTCGAACAAGCTGAAAACCAATCATCTCAGCAACTAGTTGGGCCTCTAATGCTGGTTCAGTAACTTCTTCTACATCAATAATAATCTCTTTCTTTGTCATCCTGCCTAATTCTGCTTTTACTCGTTCAATATCTTGACCGCGCCTTCCAATAATAACTCCTGGCCGCGAAGTTCTTATTCTAATTTTTATAATCCCCATAGATACCCTTTCTATCACTATTGTTGCTACTGAACCTCTAGAATAACTTCTCTTAACATGCTCCCGTATCTTTACATCTTCTTCTAGAAAATCAGCGAATTCCCGCTTATTAGGAGTAAACCAACGTGACAGCCAATCTTTACCAAATCCGATTCTTAATATATAAGGGTGAACTTTTTGTCCCATAAGCTTATTTCTTGTTTACTCCTTTAATTAATTTTTCTGTGCTTCCCAACTCTATTAAAATATGTGATGTCCTTTTTCGAATCATTGTTGCTCGACCAAAAGAAGCTGCACGATGTCGCTTTAAAACTGGGCCAGGGTTAGCCACAACCTTGTCAATAAATAATTTACTCTCATCATACCCCTTAACCTTAGCGTTAGCTACGGCTGACTTTAACACCTTGTTTAGGAGAAAAGCGCCCTTTTTATTGATTAAGGTTAATTTCGCCATTGTTCCAATTACTTTCCCCTTTTTTATCAAGGCAATAACTGGTCGAACCTTTGTTGGAGAAATTCTAATATATTTTGCTTCTGCTCTAGCTATCATAATAAATCCTTATAATCTTATTTCTTCTGTATTGCTTTCTTAGCTTTTATACCACCATGCTGTTTAAATATTCTAGTTGGCACAAATTCACCTAAACGATGTCCAACCATACCTTCTGTTATAAAAACTGGAATATGCTTTCTACCATTATGTACTGCAAAGGTAAGCCCTACAAACTCTGGGTCAATCATTGAACTACGAGACCAAGTCTTTATAGCCTTACGGCTCCCTTCATCTTTAGATGCCCTAGCTTTCTTTACCAACTTAGGATCAATAAATGGACCTTTTTTTAATGAACGACTCATCTTTTAGATTTCCTTTTTTTAACTCTTCTCTTAATAATATATTTACTGCTTCTATTTCTAGGATTTCTGGTTTTTGCACCTTTAGTAGGTTTTCCCCAAGGAGTAACTGGATGAGGATTACCTTGACCAGCTTTTCCTTCACCACCACCATGAGGATGATCAATTGGATTCATGGCTACTCCTCTTACTTTAGGACGCCTACCCAACCAACGTATTTTACCAGCTTTACCATGTCGAAATGAGGCATGTTCAATCAAACCCATTTGTCCTATGGTAGCCCGACAATCTTCTTTTAACAGGCGAATCTCGCTAGATGGCATGCGTAACTGCGCATATCCTTTTTCTTTAGCCATAAGCTGAGCTGAGCTGCCTGCACTTCTAGCTAAAATACCACCTTTCCCTGGATTCATCTCTATATTGTGAACTACTGTTCCCATAGGCATATGTTTTAGTTTCATACAATTTCCAGGTCTTATGTCAACCTGAGAATCAGCTGCACTTATTATTTTATCTCCAACATTTAGTTTATCCGGCCAAATAATGTATCTTAATTCTGAATCAGGATACTTTATCAAAGCAATACGACCACTACGGTTAGGATCATATTCAATAGCTGTTACTTCACCAAGAACATCAAATTTATCCCTTTTAAAATCTATAAGCCTATATTTACGTTTATTTCCTCCGCCCCGACGCCTAACTGTTATCCGACCACGGTTATTTCTCCCACCACTCTTTTTCAAGCTAGTAGTTAGAGACTTCTCAGGTTGACTTTTAGTAATTTCAGCAAAATCAGAAATTACTTTAAATCTCAGTGAAGGCGTTACTGGTCTAAACTTTTTTACTCCCATAATTATGTAATTTTGATTTCAAATCCCTCTCTTAGAGTAACAATAGCTTTTTTCCAAGAAACAGTCTTACCTGCTTGATTGGATCTAAGCCTTTTCATCTTACCTTTAACTACTAAAGCTGAAGTTTTTGCTACCTTAACCTTATATATTTTCTCTATTGCCCGTTTTATCTCTACCTTATTAGCATCTCGATCAACTCTAAAAGCATACTTCCTGAAAACAGAATCCCGAGCTGATTTTTCAGTAACTAACGGTGACTTAATAATAGAATAAACACTCTTTACGATAGACACTTTTTAACCCTCTCTTCCATATCTTTTAAAGATTGCTTAGTTAAAACTAGTTTTTTGCAATCGATCACCTCTTTAGTGTGAACATCACTAGCTTTAGCTAATAACACCTTCTTTATATTACGCGTTGCCAACTTAAGATTAGATTCTAGCTTGCCAACTACTACTCTCACCTTTACTCCATCCAGTTTTAGACTTTTAAGAATTTTAGAAAAATCCTTAGTTTTACATGAACTAATTTCTAAATCACTAAGAATCAAAATCTCTTTATCTCGCAATTTAGCATTAAGTGCGCTTTTTAAAGCCATAGTCTTCATCTTCTGAGGTAATTCCTTATAATAAGAACGTAGTTTAGGACCAAAAGTAACTCCACCCCCACGCCAAAGAGGAGAACGAATTGAACCTACTCTTGCTCGTCCAGTACCCTTTTGTCGCCAAGGCTTTGCTGTGCTACCCTTAACCTCACCTCTGGTTTTAGTCGAAGCTAAACCCTTTCTTTGATTAGCCAAATAAGCTACTACTGCTTGATGAATAAGAGCTTCGGAAATCTTGCCATCAAAAACTTTTTTCTCTAGCTCAATCTGCTCTACTTCTTTACCTTGAATGCTTAAAACTGGCAAGCTTAGACTTTTTGGTGCTACAGTAGTCTTCTTAGCCACTTTCTTCTTAGTAATTTTTGTGCTCTTCTTGCTAATCTCTTTCTTTTTCATTCTAATTACCTAAACAATTATTTTATTTTTTTTAAACTTACAATTGCACCTCTAGAACCAGGAACATTCCCTTGAAGAAAAATAAGATCTTTATCTTTATCAATCTTCAAAACTTTTAAATTCTTAGTTGTACGATAACAATCACCCATATGCCCTGGCATACCAAGGCCTTTAATTATCTTTGAAGGATAAGCTGAAGCTCCGGCTGACCCTAGACGCCTATGCATAGTATGACCATGTGATGACGGCTGTCCACTCCAGCCATGCCTTTTCATTCCTCCAGCAAAACCCTTTCCTTTAGTCTTAGCCCTTACATCTATTTTTTCACCAATTTCAAAAATTTCCAAACCTATTTGGCGAGGATCAGTTGGCTCAGCAACAGGCTCCTCTTTATTAGTCTTATCTGCCTTATCTGTCTCTTTGGAATCAGAAGGCTTAGCTTCTATATTTTCCTCCTGGACTTCTTCCTGAGGCTTTCCAACTTCCTCTTGAGGCTGTTTAGCCTCTTCTTGGGGCTGCTCTTTAGCGCTTGGAGCTGAAAATGAAAAATCAGCGCCTTCTTCAACATCAACTTCTTTGATAAGCTTGTAAGGTTCTACTCCCATTTTGTCAAAGTACCCCTTTATTGGTTTCTTCACTTTACCTATTCTCTTTTCCTTAATTTTGAAGCAACCTATCTTTGCCTTTGTTTGGTTAGAATAAGTTACTTTCTCCAATACACAGACAGGTTCAACCTCTATTAAGGTAGTAGGCAAAAGATTACCCACTTCATCAAAAACTTGAGTCATTCCAATTTTTTTTCCGTAAATTTCTCTAATCATAATCTATTCTCAAATATTAAACAGAAGTAAAT
>JAGLSH010000061.1 GCA_023135855.1 Candidatus Omnitrophota bacterium | reverse complement strand
AATCATTCTAGTTGCTTTAATTTTTGTTCCTAATCTTTTTAATAAAGAGATGAGTCATGTTGACAAGAGTGTTTCTGTTAAGATAAATTTAGCTCCGATATATAAGTATTTTTTTCCGGTTGGCATTATTATGCTTTCGTTTACATTTCTTACTACTATTGATGTTATTTTGGTTAAACATTTCTTTTCATCGCTTGATGCCGGTTACTATTCTATTGCCCAAATGGTTGGCAAGATTGCTCTTTTCTTGCCTTCGGCCTTAGCAATTGTAATTTTACCTAAGAGCATTGAAGCTCATGTAACCAATAACTCTTCAATAAAGCTTCTTTATAAATCGCTTATTTTAGCGGGAATCTGTTGCTTTACCTTTACTTTAGTTTCGTTTTTGTTCCCGGATTTTCTTCTTACAATTCTTACTGGAAAACTTAATCCGGTGAGTAGAGGGCTAGTGGGTCTATTTGCTCTAGCAATGAGCTTTTATGCTCTTACTTGGATAGTAATTAACTATTTGCTAGCTACTCATAATTTGAAATTTACCTTGCCCTTGTTGATTATAACAATTCTTGAGGCTGTTACTATTTACAATTGTCACTCTAGGTTAACTATGGTATTATATATTCTTTTAACTTTCGGAATAATCTCTTTATTTAGCTCACTTCTGTTAGTTAATATGAGTTTAAAGAAAAAGACATTGCTAATATAGTATTTATTGAATTAAATATAAAAAATTTGAGGATTAACTTGACATTAATGACCAAATATTTTATAATATAGTCAGTTTATTGACCAAATTAATAATAATGTAGTCTAGATGTATATTCCACAAGAACAATTAAAGAATTTAAATAGTTTTTTGCAACCACAAAAAGCAGTTATTATTTATGGCTCAAGAAGGTGTGGAAAGACAACTCTTTTAAATGAAATATTAAAAAGCATAAAAGAGAAGTACTTATTAGTAAACGGGGAAGACATAACTGTTCAGGAATATTTGAGTAGCCAATCGATTGAAAAATTAAAAAGCTTTGTTGGAGATAATAAATTATTATTAATTGATGAAGCACAAAAGATTAAAAATATAGGGTTAAATATTAAATTACTTCTTGATAATGTGGATATGTTAAAAATAGTTGCGGCTGGTTCTTCATCTTTTGACCTAGCTCAACAAATAGGAGAACCGCTTACTGGCAGAAAGTATACTTTAAAAATGTTTCCTTTGGCTCAGCTTGAGCTTAATAAAATTCAAAATAAAATTGAAGTTGACTCCAGCCTTGAACAACGATTAGTTTATGGTTCTTATCCAGAAGTTGTACTGATTAAAGATAATACTAAAAGAATATTATATTTGAAAGAGATAGTGAATTCCTATCTCTATAAAGACATATTAGAGCTTGAAGGAATTAGGCATTCAGATAAGTTAGTCAGACTATTGCAATTGTTAGCTTTTCAAATTGGCAAAGAAGTTTCTTTTAATGAATTTGGGCAGCAATTAGGTATGAGTAAAAATACTGTAGATAGATATTTTGATCTTTTAGAAAAAAGTTTTGTCATTTTTAAGTTAAAAGGATTTAGCCGTAATTTACGTAAAGAAATTTCCAAAAATCCACGTTATTATTTTTATGATATTGGCATACGGAACACTTTGATTAATAATTTTAATTCGTTATCAATGCGGAATGATATTGGAATGCTTTGGGAAAATTATATAATTATTGAACGAATAAAAAAACAGGAATATTTGGGAATAAATGCAAATAATTATTTTTGGAGAACATATGATCAAAAAGAGATAGATTTTGTTGAAGAACGCCAGGGTAAATTATATGGATATGAGATAAAATGGTCTAATGATAAGCATAAATTACCTAAAGAATGGCTTGAAACCTACAAGGATTCAGAGTTTAATATCATAACAAAAGAAAATTATCTAACTTTTATTACTTAAGATATGAGTGAAAAATTAGCTTTAATTACCGGTTCAGCAGGACTTATTGGCTCTCAGGCTGTAGAGTTTTTTATTGAAAAAGGCTTTAAAGTAGTAGGGATTGATAATGACATGCGGGCTTATTTTTTTGGCCAAGATGCTAGTACCAAGGAGAATAAAACCCGCTTAGAAGAAGTTTTTGGTGATAAGTATATACATCTTAATATAGATATACGGGATAAAGTAAAGCTTGAAGATGTTTTTAAGGAATATTCGTTTGATTTAATAATTCATACTGCAGCTCAGCCTTCTCATGATTGGGCTGCTAGAGAACCTTTTACTGATTTTGAGATCAATGCCAACGGAACTTTGAATTTATTGGAATATTGCCGGATGTATTCTCCTGAGGCTGTATTCATATTTACTTCTACTAATAAAGTTTATGGAGATACCCCTAATAATTTACCTTTAGTAGAGGATCCAACTCGTTGGGAATTATCAGAAGATCATCCGTTTTATAAGGGAATAGATGAAAGTATGTCTATTGATAATTCTACTCATAGTCTTTTTGGCGCGTCAAAAGCAGCAGCAGACATATTAGTTCAAGAATATGGAAGATATTTTGGCCTTAAGTCAGCTAGCTTTAGAGGTGGTTGTCTTACCGGTCCTTTGCATAAAGGAGCAGAACTTCATGGATTCCTAGCTTATTTAGCTAAATGTGTTGCCACTGGTAAGCAATATACTGTCTATGGCTATAAGGGTAAACAAGTAAGAGATAATATTCATTCTTTTGATTTAGTAAATGCTTTTTGGCATTTTTATAGTAATCCTAGATGTGGAGAGGTTTATAATATTGGCGGAAGTAGGTATTCTAATGTTTCAATGAAAGAGGCTATAGAATATTTTGAAAAGAAGTTTAAAAAATCAGCCAATATAGCTTATTCAGATAAAAATCGTATTGGTGATCATATTTGGTATATATCCAGCGTAGATAAATTCAAATCTCATTATCCAGAGTGGGACTATCAATATGATATTTACAAAATTATGGATGAAATTTGTAGGGTTAATGGGTGAATGAGTATATGAGTGTATGAGAAAAAGAGTGGATGGGTAAAAAATGAAAACACACAAGGATTTAGACATATGGAAGATGGGAGTAACATTAGCAGAAAATATTTATAAAACAACGGCAAAATACCCTAAAGAAGAGGTATACACTTTATCTTCTCAAATGCGAAGATCGGCTATTTCTATTTCTTCTAATATTGCTGAAGGAGCTGCGAGAGGAAGCAGTAAGGAGTTCGTACGTTTTTTATACATATCTTTAGGTTCCCTTTCAGAACTCGAAACTCAAATTATGATAGCAAAAAAAATCGGATATACCGGAAATGAAAAGTTAATAGAATTAATTGAATTATTGAGGCCAAAGTTATTAAATTTTATTAAATATATAAAGAATAAAGAGGCTGTGTAGGGCAATATGGAATACCCATCAACTCATATACTCATTTACCCATTAACTCAAAATGAATTATAAGAATATATTAATAACTGGTGGTTGTGGGTTTATCGGTAGTAATCTTGCAATGTTACTTAGGGCGAAATATCCTTCAGCAAAAATAACTTCCTTTGATAATTTGATAAGAAAAGGTTCCGAGCTTAATGTTGAGAGACTTAAAAGCAATGATATTGAGTTTATTAAAGGAGATATTAGAAACGAATCGGATTTAGAAGCAATTTTAGATATAGATTTGCTCATTGAATGTTCTGCTGAGCCTTCAGTTCTAGCTGGCTATGGACAGAGCCCTAAATATCTGATTGATACTAATCTTATGGGAACAATTAATTGCTTGGAATTGGCTCGTAAAAATAAAGCCGATGTGGTTTTTCTTTCAACCAGCAGAGTATATCCTTATGATGTGATTAATCAACTTAAAATTAAAGAGGAAGAAAGCAGATTTGTTTGGGAGGAATCAGAAGACAATAGTATTGCTGGATTTTCTAAACAAGGTATTGGTTTAGATTTTCCTATTTCCGGAGTACGTTCTATGTATGGGGCAACAAAACTTTGTTCGGAAATTATTTTTAATGAATATATAGCAATGTATGGTTTAAAAGGAGTAATTAATAGATGTGGAGTTGTGGCTGGTCCTTGGCAATTTGGTAAAGTTGACCAAGGTGTGTTTACTTTTTGGATGTTAAAACATTATTTTAAAAAACCGCTTAGTTATATTGGTTTTGGCGGCAAGGGTAAACAAGTAAGGGACCTTCTTCATGTTGATGATCTTTTTGATTTAATAGATTTACAAATTAATTCAATGGATAAAGTTAATGGCCAAATTTATAATGTTGGTGGCGGCAAAGAAATAAGTCTGTCGCTTCTTGAGACTACAAAATTATGTCAAGAAATTACTAACAATAAAATTGATATTGGATCAGAAACTCAGACTCGACCGGCAGATTTAGCTATTTATTTAACTGATAATAGTAAAGTAAATAATGCTTTAGGATGGAAACCAAAAAGAGATGCTAAGAAGATTCTAGAGGATATATATAATTGGATTGAAGATAATGAGGAGAAATTAAAAGTTCTAATTAGTTAATGAGTATATGAGTGAATGAGTAAATGGGTTAAAGGGTATTTTACCCATCCACCTATCCACTCATCAACCTATTAACCCATATACATAATATTATGATTCTTTTTGTAGATTTAAAAGCACAATATAAAGCAATAGAGGCTGAAGTAAAGACAGAGATGGATAAAATCTTAACTCAGACTAATTTTATTCTTGGTGAGCCAGTAGCGCAATTTGAAGAGGCTTTTGCACAATTTTGTGATGTTAGATATGCAATTGGAGTCGCCTCAGGCACTGATGCTTTACACCTAGCCTTAAGGGCTCTTGATGTGGGAGC
>JAGLSH010000060.1 GCA_023135855.1 Candidatus Omnitrophota bacterium | reverse complement strand
AATCCATTGATTTTTGCTGATAATTTTACTAAAAATTCTCTCAAATTATTTTCTGTGGAATCAAGGACACTTCTCTTTACCAGCGAGCCGGATTCTTTCTGTCTTTCTGTCAAGTGTAAAGGCCTAACCCCTTTTATGCTTATTTTCAAGCCGGACAACTCAAGAGGCGAAGAAGATAATTTAGTTATATCGTGCGTCGATATTATTACTTTCTCCGGTCCTTGAAGCAACTTAAGCCCTAATTCCCTAAATCCGGCTATCTTCAAAGGGCCTTTTCCTGTTTTAAAAGGCATATAGCCTTTCAATTCACCGGTACCTCTCATGATTAAGCGAACTTCTTCCTCATCTAATAATTTTATGTTCCGGCCTTCTAAGAATGCCTTCATATGTTCGACACCCTTTACTGAAATGGCCATAAGATTTGCTCCCGGGCCGCCTGCCCCCAAAGGCATAATTGCGATACCATACTTAAGCGCTTCCCTGATTAAATTCTCTATCGGGTCTAAGGTATAAAGGCTAACATTCTTTAACTCATCTCCCATCTGCTCATACATATTTCTTACCAACTCAAATTCTTCATAATCGGAATGGCCGCTATCCCAAACCTTCCGGGCGTATTTATAAGCATGAGCCGCAAGACCATCTATTTCTTTGTGGGCATCAATCGCTAATGATAGCCATCTTCTACATAATTGGTCACGTCTTTGTACATACTTGACTACTTCCAAATAGGCTGCAAGAAAATCACCTTCTTTCAACGCCTTAGCAAAGGTAACAGTTGCCGGTAATTTCTCTTGGTGTAATGGTAATCCTATCTCATCTTTGTCCCGTAAAAGGTCTGTCCACATATTATTGGTTAAACTGGAAACTCTTTCTACCTGAGCTTTGCCATCTTTATAGGGCTTTCCGGCCTGGACTAAAAGAATACGTTCTTCTATGGCTCTTAGTGATTCCTCTGTAGTTAATAATGGTATGGATAAGGCACTGCAAGGATTGATCAGATTGCCTTGTGTATCTTTTTGCCCACTTAACCAGATATGCTGATATGCCCCCCCTAACATACAGCAAAGATGCCCCTGTCCTCCGCTCAACCCGCCAAGCTCATCTTTCTCCATCTTGACCGCCAAGCTAAAAATATCTGCCATACTCAGGCCTGCGCCGCTAAACATACTTCCTGCTGCTAAGAGAGCAACATTAAACGTACTCGATGATTCCATGCCTCCGGCCAAAGCCATTGGTGAAATCTCTATGCATATTACTCTTATGCCCTTCAACCCAAACAGGTCATTTAAGATAAATGCGGGAGCTAGAGCTTGAGCATTCTTGTTTAACTTCAAAGGCGCCTTACCTCTAAGTAGCCTCAATATGTTTCTGAAAAAGAAACCCACTGTCACTGCTTCTACAATACGGCCGTTCTTATCTAGTTTTATTTTTTTTATCTTAAGCGGTTTTTCTGTAGTGATGCCATAATCAGGCGCTGCATACTCTATTGCCTCAGGATCATCTGCCAACTCAAATCTTATCTTTATACTAAACTCACTAGCTATCGTAGGAGTAGAAGGATATTCTTTAATTGATTTGGCACCCTGTTTGGTCAACCTTATTTGGAACTCCGGTAAATCCAAGCTTGAACCAGGGCCATCTACTCCTCTTAAATGTCCTTTTATAGACAACTCAATACCCTCTTCTTTTGCTTTCATCAACAGCATACGTACCTGCCTAGCGCTCATAGTTGGTATAATCTGTTGTCTGATAACCCTGGAAGTTAAAGGCGTTCCGTACTTAAACTCTATCTTTGGCCTGAAAAGTAGTCCTTCCATGTTTATCGGCGAGCTGACCGCATTAGAAAAATCAAATCTACCATTTTCTTCTACGAAGCCACTAATAAATTTTGAACCTGACGCGATAAAATTTTCATAATCATTTTTATTTTCGAAAATAATCGCAAATATCTTTTTAAGCACGGTTTTTTGCGCAACCAAGCCGTACAGCATATCCGCTAGTTCTCTATAATTAAAGCCTTCCCCGAGTTCGCTTATTGCAAGCGGATTGTGCTCAAGCGGACTGGAGGTATTTTCCTGTTCCTCATCCCGCTGCCCCGGACTGTCGAAACTAAATGAAGAGGTATGAATATCAATCCTATACTTCTTGCCATATTCATCTAAATCAATAACTTCTATGTTTTCTTCTCCTGCCATAGCCTTCCAGAAAGGATATGCTGATCCTGGTAAAAAATATGTGCTTGTTATATGCTTTACGTCCGAGAATTTATTTTCAAAACAATATTGCACCAATTTCCTGCCAATACCACAGCGTGAAGAAAAAACTCCTATGTTCTTTACTATACCTTCACCCCAACTTTCTAAAATAGAAAATTTCAGAAAACCTATAACGTGATTATCTCTTATCGCTAAAAGACAATTTTGCTTGAAATAGAATGTACAAAAACTCCGTGCTCCATAAAACCCTTGCTGCTTAGCCCATTGTATTAAACTTTCTTCTATCGCCTCCTGAACTTCCTGTTTAAGCTTACCGTATTCCGTTATAACCAATGCGGAAGAACTGATATTGTCTTCTGCGTTATTTATCGGCGAAGCGCTTTTTTTTAGATCAAATTCTTTGAAAAATTCATTATGATAAGCTAATAATTCTTTTGATACTCTACGCGAAAGACCCTGAGTTTGTTCTTTTTCCTGCTCTTTGACCCATAACCTAAAGCCAAAAGCCGCGCTTAAGAAAGCTCCTGAATTACGCCCGGTATCAATGTTTAACGGTTGTCCGTCGGCGCTAACCGCATAAAAAGCAACTAACCCGGAAAACTTCTTGTATTCTGCAGGAGCCCAATCGGTATCACGCAAATTTGCATATACATTGAGTATTCTTTCTGCATCTCTCTGTAATCCCGCTCTCTTTAACGCAATAGCCAAAGGATGATCTGACTCTGACTCATTAACTGATGGTTGCTTAAACAATGAGCTATAAGCTAACTCCATTGGGCTGCTGGAAAAGGATGGCTTATTTACTATCGGACTGCTCATTGCGCCGCCATGCTGAATGTCTTTTCTGCTTCTTTCAAAAAATTCTATCCTCTTTAGCTCTCTATACCCTAACCCAATACTCCCTTTTGCCAGGTTCTCTAATACATCCTGCCACCTTCCATCCTCTATCATCTCAGGACTCTTTTCTGCCTCTTCATATAACCTCCCAAGCAACTCTATTATCTCTCTTCTCTCCTCTGTCTGTCTCTCCTGTTCTTCAAGAAACCTCTTATATAATCTTAACCATACAAAGAAAGACTCAGTCTTATTCAGCCGCGCTCTCTCTTTCTCTTCCGCATAATAATTATATAAGATATCCAGCAATAACTGTTCCACTTCCTTGGTTAACGCCTCTATCTTTTTAACTATGCTATCCTTGTCAAACGGCTCGGAAACCCTGCGGCAATCTTTTATCCCTTTATTAAAATATTTCTCTTCAAACGTCTTCTTATTAGGCAGCCTTGAAATCAGTTTATTATAATAATCAACTTCTTCCTTAGAAAATTGCAATTCTGTCATCTTTTCTAATGAGTAATTCTCAGGGTCATATTCTGATAACTCTCTTGTTAATCCTTTATCCTCATTCACAATAATTACCTCTTCCCCTGTCCGATCATTTATCACCAGCCGGAACGCTATGTCCTTAAAACTAAATCTGCCGGTTTCTCCTCTTCTGCTTATTGCCTCAAATAAACTCTCATCCTTGCTATATTCCCTGCCTTCCCCCTCAGCGTCTTGCCTTAATCTAAAAACCATATCAAAAAGATGTCTTATCTTGGTTGTTTTATCTGGAGCTTCGGACTTATTAAGATTATCCAAGACATGCTCCAGGGAAACATATACATTGTTCTTAACCAACACCTCCTTCACGCGATGTATTCCTTCTTTGCCTAAAGGTAGTGTTGTCCTGCCATACTCTGATATATCATATATCTTATTTCCTACTTTCAGCCTTCCTAACCTATCATTCGATTCCGCGTTTAATCTCTTAAACTTCTCAGAGAAAACACCCTCTTCCTGACAAAATTCTCCCTTCCTTACAGGAAAAATTAGCACTAACCCGTAATTCCCTCTCTCATTAGTATAAACCTTTTTCAAGCACCCTTCTCCGGCGCTATCAATAATAAATCTCCCTTCTTCTATTATGGATTTTATCCTTTCGAATGAGATAAAACTCAACTTTTTTTCAATCTCCTCTGCTTTTAGTCCTAAGATATAAAGAGGAGCATCAAAATCCTTTAATCTGGCATTTTTATAATGCTCAAATATCGCCTCTGCCAATGAATTAGTGCAGCATACTATCTTACATCCCTTTAACCAGGGTATAACATATGGGGCCTCCTCTGTTCTTTGTATTACTATGCGCTTATAAAGAAGTTCATCTTCTGACATACCCCTAGCTTCATCCCGCGCCCTTATAAGCACCCTGACCCATCGCGAATCAAAATTACAATGAAAATTAACTGTTGCAACCCAATCATGCGCATTTAACCTTGGATTGGCTGTGGCTCCTATCCCTTCCATTAATAAACTCCTTGAATCAGGAGAAAATATCTCTTCTAAATCTCTGCGCTCCCCCCTCCTAAGACTAAACCACTTTGTGCTCAACACAAACACAGCTTGTTCTATATGTTCATCAGGTATGATATATGCATTATTATTAATCCGGACAAAATACAAATTCTTCTTTCTTTCAACGCTAAGTTTTAATGTCCTAAGCTTAAGAGTGGCTGACCTGTTGCCGTTAAATTCCAAGAATGGCTCTCCTTTCTCATCCTTTCCGCAATAGATTACCCCTTGCTTAGTCTCATCTGCTGCCCTCTTTAAACCCTCTTCTAAGTACTCAACATCCCTGTCAAAACATGGCAAAACTATATCCGCTCCTATCCTGTCTTCCTC
>JAGLSH010000006.1 GCA_023135855.1 Candidatus Omnitrophota bacterium | reverse complement strand
TACTTACATCAGAAGGTTAATCTTTACGTTGAAGCTTATCGCCTAAGTAATACTTTTAGTTACCGTAAGGAACTTATTGATAAGAGAGATTACTTGATGTATAATTTTTCTAAGGTAGCAACTTTAGCTAAAGTTAATCAATGGGCAAGCGTAAAAGATTTTACACCAGTGAATAAAAACAGAGTGATGGCTTTGGACATAAAAAGACAGGCACAGATTGCTAGCGACAGTAAGTTGTCTTTATTACTTGGTAGAATTTTAAAAGCTTCAGAACCGACTTTAACTGCTTTAGCTAAAGATAAAAGATAAATATTTTAGAAAGGCGTGCAAGGTTTTAGAGCTTCTTCCTCTAGATAGAATTTTTTCTAAGAATTTATAAAAGTAAAGATATAAGTATTTCTCATCCTTGCTATAATAAGGATAAGTATTAATTTCTTTATTGTGGGCAATGATGAACAAGAAAATTCTTTTTGTAAGAAAATAGCAATTGTAGCATAGACTACTATCGTAACTATAGAATGAACAAAAAATATAAAAAAAGAACAACTAATATATATTTCGCTTTCATTATTTTATTTCTTGTTATCTCGGCTAGAATTTTTTATTTGCAGGTGTTCAGAAGTAATTTTTTCCAAGGTCTTGCTCAAGACCAGCGCTATCGACTTGTAAAACTTCAAGGAAGAAGAGGAGATATTCTTGATCGTAGGAAGAGAATTTTATCTAAGAGTATAAGCTGTTACTCTGTTTTTGCTGATCCGTTTCTAATCAGCAATTCTGAGGCAACTGCTGATATTCTTTCTACAAATTTAGATTTATTTAAAGATAGTCTGCTTTTTAAGCTGAATAAGAAAAAAAGATTTGTCTGGGTTAAGAGAAAGATTTCTTGGGAGGAAAAGGAGAAGGTAAAAGCATTTAAACTAGATGGTGTAAGCTTTATAAGAGATGAAAAAAGATTTTATCCTCAAACAAACCTTTTGGCCTCAGTTTTAGGCATTGTTAATATTGACAATCAAGGTTTAGAGGGGTTGGAATTTTTCTATAATGATTATTTAAGGGGCAAAGATGGATGGGTAAGAGTATTAAGGGATTCAGTTTCTCGAGAGATTATTTTTTCGCCACAAATAATAAGTCCTCAAGAAGGCGCGAATATTGTCTTGAGTATCGATGCCCAGATACAATATTGGGTTGAGGAATATTTAGAGGAGACAATCACAGATTTTAAAGCTGCCTCAGGAAGCGCTTTGGTGATGAATGCATTAAATGGGGAGCTCCTGGCTTTAGCTAATTATCCTAGCTTTAATCCTAATGAGTTAGGAAAAATTTTACCGGAACAAATGCGTAATCGAGCAGTATCTGATATGTTTGAGCCGGGTTCAGTATTTAAAATTGTTACCCTTTTAGCTGCCGTCAATGAAGATAAATTTACTGATCAGGATAAAATTTTCTGTGAAAATGGTAAATTAAAAATTCCTGGTACTATTCTTCATGATTGGAAGTCTTATGGTGAATTATCATTTCGAGAGGTTTTTATGAAATCAAGCAACATTGGCGTTGCAAAAATTGTTCAGGCTTTAGGTCCTGATGTTTTTTCCAGCTATCTTAAGAGATTAGAGCTTGGTCGCTTAACCGGTGTTGATTTGCCGGCAGAAGCAAAAGGCTCAGCTAAAGAAATGGATAAGTGGTCAAAAACATCTCCTTATATTATACCGATTGGCCAAGAAATAGGGGTAAATCTTCTGCAATTGGCCCGTACATTTGCTGTTGTTGCTAATGGAGGCTATTTAGTCACACCACATGTAGCGACTAGTATTTGTTCTCAAGGGTCTTGTGAGAGTATATCTCCTAAGACGAGAAAAAAAGTTATACCAACATTTGCTGCTAATAGGGCAAAGGATATTTTAATTTCAGTAGTTAGTGAAGGTACTGGTAAGCGAGCTCAGGTAAAAGGGCGTAAAATTGGCGGTAAAACCGGTACTGCCCAAAAATATGACCCTGAAATAAAGAAATACTCGCCTTCTAAATATCGAGCAACATTTGTTGGTTTTATTGCTGATTCAAATCCACCTTTAGTGATTGGAGTTACTGTAGATGAACCTAGACGATCACATTTTGGCGGGGTTGTAGCTGCGCCGGTTTTTAAGAGAATTGCTCAGAAGGTTATTAGTTATACCGAAGGATTAGGAAATTGAAGAATTTAAAAATTATTGGTATTACTGGAACTAATGGTAAGACTACTACTGCTTTTCTTATTTATCATTTACTTAAGAAAATGGGGCAGAAAACATCATTGGTCGGTACAATAAAATATTTAATTGGTTCAAAGACATATAAAGCAAAACTTACTACTCCTGGGTTTATTGATTTAGGTAAGATTATAAAAAAAATTAAAGAAGCTGGTAGTGATTTTGTAGTTATTGAAGTTTCTTCGCACGGCCTGATTCAGGGAAGAGTCAAAGGTTTAAAATTTTGTCGTTGTTTATTCACCAATTTAAGTCGGGATCATCTTGACTATCACAAGACAATGAAAAATTATTTTAATGCTAAGAAAAAATTATTTTCTTCTCCAAAAAATGTAATTTCATTTATAAATATAGACGATTGTCACGGAAGGAAAATTGCTAAGGAATTAAAGAAGGCTTCTAGTTTTGCGATTAAGTCTCAGGCTGATTTTAGAGCTGAGAATATAGTTTTAGAAAAAAATCAGTCCAGTTTTGAAATAGTTTCCTCTCACAAGCGTTATAAAGTAAAGACTCATCTTTGTGGCAGATATAATGTTTTAAATATCCTGGGAGCAGTAGGATTAGTCTTTTCATTGGGCTTTCCCTTATCTAAGCTAGCAAGAGCAGTGAGTAGCTTTAGATCACCACCAGGAAGGCTAGAACCAGTGGCTAAAGATCTATTCATTGATTATGCCCACACTCCTGATGCCCTGAGCAATGTTTTGGAGAATCTTCGTGAATCAGGCTATAAAAAGATTATTTGTCTTTTTGGCTGCGGAGGAGATAGAGATAAAGGCAAGCGTAGGCTTATGGGCCAGATTGCTTCTGCAAGAGCAGACTTTACTTTTATTACTTCAGATAATCCTCGTAGTGAAGATTCTTTGAAGATTTGTTCTCAAATAGAGAAAGGTTTTAAAAATAAGAAGTATTCAGTTATTGTGGATAGATATAAAG
This sequence comes from Candidatus Omnitrophota bacterium, assembly GCA_023135855.1. GTDB lineage: Bacteria > Omnitrophota > Gorgyraeia > Duberdicusellales > 4484-171 > Susulua. The sequence continues at coordinate 19,030 of JAGLSH010000006.1, read as the reverse complement.
CTATAGATGAGGCAATAAAGTTTTTTCTTAAAAATAAGAGCAATGATTCTTGTTTTCTGATAGCTGGAAAAGGTCATGAGGATTATCAAATTATTAAAGACAAAAGGATACCTTTTAGTGATAAAAAAGCTGTTAAACAACTTTTAAAAAGATGATTATTACAGATTTTAAAGTTTTAGAGAGAATTTTAAAACCAGAGAAGATTTATAATCTTTATCATTTCAAACCGGTAAGAGGATTTTCTCTTGATTCCCGATCAATAGCTAAAGGTGAGGCTTTTGTGGCTATTAAGGGCAAGCACCATGATGGACATGCTTTTATTAAAAAAGCTATATCTAATGGAGCTAGTTTTATTGTAGCTGAAAGATATGTGGATATTAAACCTAAAGTTCCTTTCTTTATCGTAAAAAACAGTTATCAAGCTTTAGCAGTGATGGCTACTTATATACGCAAGAAGAAGAATCCTTTTGTTTTTGGTATTACTGGTTCCTTAGGTAAAACTACTACTAAAGAGATGCTTAGTTTTCTTCTTGAGCTTGATTTTAAAGTTTTAAAGAACAAAGGAACAGAGAATAATATTCTAGGAGTAGCAAAGACTTGTTTTTCACTTAAGGATCAAGAAGTTATGATTTTGGAATTAGGAACTAATGCTACGGGAGAGATAAAATTTTTAGCTGAAATTGCTATTCCTGATGTAGGAATAATTACTTTTGTGAAACCGGTTCATTTAGAGGGGCTGGGGAGCCTAAGGGGGGTCTTCGATGAGAAGGTTTCCCTCTTAAAAGTTAATCCTGAGATGAAGGCTATTTTGAATCGAGATGACTCTTATTTATCTAAAGTTCGCCTAACCAATAGGGTCTATTGGTTTGGTAGGCGAAGCCATCCTCTTGGGGGTAAGAATAAAAATAATCATCTTTTTGCCCGCTTAGTAAGTAGAAGCAATGGAAAATCTACTTTTCTGATTCAAAATAAATATGAATTAATTTTGTCTTCCTATTGCGAAGGATTTATTAGCAATGTCTTAGCAGCCATATCAGGAGCAAGAATCTTAGGCTTGCCTTTGGGAAAGTTGGTTGAGAGGATTAAAAATTTTAAGAATTTACTGCCTCATAGAATGCAAACTGAAAAGTATAAAGGCTTCTCTATTTTAAATGATGCTTACAATGCTAATCCACATTCCTTAGAAGTGGCTTTTAAGAATTTAAATCAATCTCCTTTAAAAAAAATTGTGGTTATTGGAGATATGCTGGAGCTGGGTAAAAAAAGTAAATATTATCACGAGCTTTTAGCCGGGCAAATCAAAAGTGCAAAATTTGATTATTGTCTTACCTTAGGGGAGCATACCCAGTACCTAGAGCGTAAGTTGAAAAGTTTGGGGTACAAAAAAGCTTTCCATTTTTCCTCGTGTAAGACTATTGCTCAATTCATTAATGATAGGATTGGCCAGAATTTAGAGAACAAGAAAAGATATTTGATTTTTCTTAAGGGTTCGCGTAAGATGGAATTGGAGAAAGTAATTAAATACTTAAAATGATTTATCACCTTTTTTACCCATTAACTAAATACTTTTTTGCTTTTAACCTCACGAAATACATTACTTTTCGTAGCGGTTGTGCTTTTGTCACTTCCTTTATTGTTGTAATGCTATTTTGGAAATTTACCCTAAGAAGGCTTAAACGTCTCAAAATAACCGAAAAAGTAGATATGTATGGTCATGTTCATCTAGAGGCTCTTCATGAGGAGAAGAAAGGGACTCCGACCATGGGGGGCATTTTAATTTTATTTGCAATTTTCTCAACTACTCTTCTTTGGGCTAGGTGGGATAATTGTTTTATCTGGTTAGTTTTAATGGTGACACTTTTCTTAGGTAGCTTGGGATTATATGATGATTTTTTAAAGATTAAACGTGGTAAAGGTTTAAGCCGGAGTAAAAAATTACTTTGGCAGAGTTTAATTGGAATACTATTGGGAATATTAATTGCAGTTGGCAAGAATTATACCACTACTTGGAGTTTTCCTTTTTTTAAGAAACTTATAGTTGATATCGGTTATTTTTATATTTTTTGGGCTGCGCTTATGGTTGTAGCTACATCTAACGCTGTTAACTTTACTGATGGACTTGATGGCTTAGCTATTGGTGCTTTAATTAGCAATGCCTTGATCTTTGGCGTTATAAGTTATATTGTTGGACACATGAAGTTTGCTAATTATCTTTTTATTCCTTATGTAAGCGGGGCTGGAGAGCTCACCATATTTTGCTTTTCTTTGATTGGCGCCGGTCTAGCATTTTTGTGGTTTAATTCTTATCCAGCTGAGGTCTTTATGGGAGATGTTGGAGCCTTGGCTTTGGGTGGGGCTATTGGCACAATAGCTTTACTAGTAAAACAGGAGTTCCTTCTTTTTATAAGTGGAGGATTGTTTGTAATTGAGGCTTTAAGTGTTATTTTACAAATGTTATCGGTAAAATTTAGAGGTAAGAGATTATTTAAAGCTGCTCCGCTACATCATCATTTTCAGGTAAAGGGTTGGAAAGAGCCCAAGATAATTATTCGTTTTTGGATTATTTCAATTATGTGTGCAGTTCTAAGTTTACTTACTCTTAAGCTACGATGAGCCCCGTTAGATCTTTAAAAACCCAAGAGTATTGTAAAGTAAAAGCAATGAGCTTTAATAAAATAGGTATTATAATAAAATTAACTATTCTTAGTGGAGGTCTAACGGGGTGAGAATTGACAATTTTAAAAAGATTTGTGTTATTGGTTGGGGCAAGAGCGGTATTTCCTTAGCTAATCTGCTTTTGACGGTGAATAAAGATGTTAAAGTAAGTGAGGCGGCAGGGAGTGAGGTTTTCTCTAGTCAATTAATTGATGATTTTATTAGTAAAGGAGTAGAGTTTGAGTTTGGCGGACATAGTGATCAGTTTATCAAAGATGCTCAATTATTAATTTTGAGCCCAGGGGTAAACTCAAACACTTCTTCAATAAAACAAATAGCTTTAACTAATAATATACCTTGTGTTGGAGAAATAGAGTTTTCTTCCTGGTTAACTAAAGCTAAAATTATAGCGATTACTGGTACCAACGGTAAGACTACTTGTTCAGAGCTCACCTTTCAGCTATTAAAACAGACAAAAAAACGGATTTTTCTTGGCGGAAATATTGGAACGCCTTTTTCTTCCTTTGTTTTAGAAGCTAAGGAGGACGATTTAATCGTTTTAGAAATAAGCTCATTTCAGCTAGAGACTATAATTGAATTTAAGCCATATGTTGTTGCTTTTCTGAATATTGAGCCGGATCATCTTGATCGGTATTCGGATTTTAAAGGGTATTTTCAGGCTAAACTAAATATATTTAAGAATCAAACAAGCCAAGACTGGGTTGTTTTGAATAAAAATATTGATTTCCGTAGTCAGATTGAGAAAGTTTTAAAATCTCAACTGGTTTATTTTTCCGATGAATTTTCTAATCAGAATTTTTCTTGTGTCTACAGGGTAGCAGTTATTTTTGGCTTAACTAAGAATGATTGCTTAAAGGTTTTTTCTGAGTTTAATGGTCTTGAACATAGGCTGCAAATAGTAAAAAAGGTAAACAAAATAACCTTTATTAATGATTCTAAGGCTACAAATCCCTCTTCAACTATTTGGGCTTTAAAAAATACCAAGGGGCCAATAGTTCTTCTTGCCGGAGGAAAAGACAAAGGGCTAGATTATTCTTCGATTTTGCCATATTTAAGAAAAGTAAAAAAAGTTAACCTTTTTGGAGAAGCTGCGGACAAGATAAGAGAAGCTTTAGGCTCTAAGGTGGAGACTCAAACTTTTCAGTCCCTAGAGGAGATAGTGTTATCATCATACAAGGAAGCAGAATCAGGAGATACGATTTTGCTTTCCCCGATGTGTTCAAGCTTTGATATGTTTTCGAATTATCAAGAGCGAGGCGATAAGTTTATTGATATTGTAAATAAAATTTCATCTTAATAGTCTTAGTGTGATGATTTTAGATATAGAAAAAGTAGTGCCTGGTGATTTGAAGAAAGAAAGAAAATTCTTATTCGTGACTTTTCTGGCTTTAACTCTTTTTGGTGTTCTGATGATTTATGAAGCATCCAGCCTGTATGCTTTTAAGGCTAGCGCTGATCCTGCTTACTTTTTTAAAAAACAAGCTTTCTCTTTTTTAGTAGGAATTTTATTTTTTTCTCTTACTCTTTTGATTGATTTAGAGTTTCTAAAGCGGCACAATAAGAAATTTTTGATGTTAACCTTTTCTTTTTTAATTTTGATAATTTTCTTTGGCAAGAGTGGAGGCGGAGCAAGGAGGTGGCTAAGCATTGGACCAATTGGTTTTCAACCTTCAGAGTTGCTAAAAGTTACTTTCTTACTTTATTGTGCTGATTATTGTAATCGGAAAAGGGGCTTAATACAAAATGTTCGATTAGGGCTGATTCCTTTAGGTTTTGTTCTACTATCGATATGTTCTTTATTGATTCTGCAGCCAGATTTAGGTACGGCCATTTTTTGGGTTTTTTGGACTATTCTTTTTCTTTTTCTCTTTGGTGCTCGACGAAAACATCTGGGTTTTGTGATTTTAGTTGGGGCAGTTATAGCTTTTTTCCTTATAAAATTATATCCTTATCGGGTAAGTAGAATTATAGCTTACTTTGATCCTTTTAAGGATCCTAAGGGGGCAGGATTTCAGCTAATTCAATCTCAAATTGCTTATGGGGTTGGAGGTTTTTGGGGGGTAGGTTTAGGCGAAGGTCTTCAAAAGTTGTTTTTTCTTCCGGCAGCTCATACTGATTTTATTTTTTCGATTATTGCTGAAGAATTTGGTCTTTGGGGGTCATTAGGGTTAATCTTTATATTTTTTGTAATATTTCATAAAATGTTCATAATTGCCAAATTTTCTCAAGATGGTTTTAAGCGAGGTATTCTTTGGGGTATAGTTCTTATTTTTTTTCTTGAGATTGGAATAAATGTCGGAGTCAGCTGCGGGCTTTTTCCTACCAAAGGGTTGCCATTACCATTTATGAGTTATGGAGGAAGCAGTTTAGTTGTTCATTACATTCTTTTGGGTTTATTTTTAAATGCCTCTCGTCAGGAAGATAAAGTCCAGAATTTATCAGCAAAAAGCTGAAATAACTTGGAATTAACAAGGCTAAAATAGTTCTTGAAGGGGGGGTGTAATTTCTTTATAATATTAATACAGGATCAATTCATTCCCATAAAATATAGTTAATTTAGCTTGGTTGTTTTTTTGGTCTTTAGTGAAAGATAAAATCCTATAAGTTTTAGAATTATATAAATTAAATAAATTGTTATGAAGGTATTATTAGCTTGCGAACGAAGCGCTGGGCATATTTTTCCAGCCCTAAGTCTAGGAGCGAAAATGAGCGGGGAAGCTACTGTTTATTTTTTTGCTACCTCAAGCTTTCTGAAAGAATATATTGAAAAAGAAGGTTTTACTTGTGTTGGCAAGAGTTTTTCCCTCAGGTGCTTGATTACTGAAAGCATTTGGCGTTTATTTGAAGCTTTATATCTTATTCTAAAAATAAAGCCAAAAAAAGTTATTGGCTTTGGCGGAAGAGACTCATTCTTTTTGGTTTTTTTTAGTTCTCTCTTAGGCATTAAAACAGCTATTTATGAACCGAATCTAGAGTTTGGTAAGGCTAATCGATTCCTAAAGCCGTTTGTTAGTAAAATTTTACGTGGGTTTGAAGGAAGTCAAGGATCAAAGAGTGAGACTGTTGGGATGCCTTTGAGGAAGAATATAAAGAGAATTGATAAGACAGCTGCTCGAAAAATTTTAAATTTTAATGATGATCCGGTTGTATTTTGTCTTGGCGGCAGTCAGGGGTCAGCTTTTCTTAATAATATATTTATAGAATTTGTTAAAAATTTTAAAGGGAAGCTTCAGGTAATACATATTACTGGCAAAGATAAATATTTGGAGATGTCACCCTTCTATAATACAATAAAAGTTAAGAGTTTTATTAAAGATTTTTATTATAATGTAGAAACCCTTTATAGTGCTGCTGATTTAATAGTCTCAAGAGCTGGAGCCAATACTTTAGGTGAGATAGCGTTTTACCAATTACCGGCAATACTCCTGCCGCTTCCTTTGGCTAGTGGACATCAGGAGAAGAATGCCTTGTATTTCGAAGACAAAGCAGCAGCTATAGTTCAGCTGCAGAGTAATTTTTCTTCTGGTGATTTTAATAACTCACTTAAAGAACTTATCCAGAATAATGATTTACGGCAGAGCATAAGAGATAATTTAGGAAAGATAAAGTTAGGGGTTGGTTATGAAGATTTTAGTAGCAGTAATTGTATTTAGTATTTTTATTAGCAGTATAGGCTTTGAGTCAGGAGGAATACCTTTTGTTTATGCAAAAGAAGATGGTTATAAGGAAATGCGGAGTGAGCATTTTATAATAAATTATAAGAAAGATGTCGGTAATTCATATGCTAAGAAGATAAAAGATACGTCTGAAAAATATTATCGGGTTATAACTCAACAATTTAATCTTTATCGGAATAAATTTTGGACATGGGATAATCGGGCTAAAGTTTTTATAGCTAGCGATAAGGATGATTATCTAGAAAGTTTTAAATGTTCTCCTTGGTCATCTGCTTGTGTTGATTATCGTAACAAAGTAATCTATACTTATCCTGATCAAGAGATATCTACTCCGGTTTTTGTTCATGAACTGACTCATATAATTTTTCGTGAATACATAGGAGAAGGAAAACTTCCTCTTTGGATGGACGAAGGTATTGCTGTTTATATGGAAGATAAGTATGGAAAAACTTATCGAAATGGAATTTTTGTTTTAAAGGAGCACATAGCCAATGATACTTATATAAAATTTTCTAAATTGAATGAGGTAGGGGTTAGAAGTTTAAATGATAGAGAGCAGGATTATATTAATCTTTTTTATTTAGAGTCTTTTTCAATAATCAATTTTATTATGAAGAAACACGGAAAACATAGATTTTCTAATCTTCTTCGCAGACTTAAGAGAGGAGGGAGCTTGGAGGAAGCTTTATCAAAAGTTTTTTATGATTTTAAAGATTTAGACAAGTTGGAGGAAAAGTGGAAAGCTTACTATCGAAGGTAAACCCCGTTAGAAAGGTTGTAGGATTAATTTTGCGAAACGAAAAGGTATTATATGGAAGAAAAAGTTTGTAATAAAAGTAAAAGTGTCCTTTCTAACGGGGTAAAAAATGTTTATTTAGTCGGAATTGGCGGGATAGGAATGAGTGGCTTAGCTCTTCTTCTTAAGGATAGAGGGTTCCAAGTTAAAGGGTCTGATAGAAAGGAATCAGCAAATGTAGAGATGCTAAGGTCTGAGGGGGTTGAAGTTTTTATCGGTCACAAACAAGAACAGATGAGTGATGATACTGATATTTTAGGGTATTCCTCAGCAATTGGGCAAGAGAATCCGGAAATAATCCAAGCAAAAAGAAACGGGATAAATGTCTTTAAAAGAGCTAAACTTTTAGCTGAGCTTTGCCAAGGGAGAAAAACAATTGCAATTAGCGGGAGCCATGGCAAGACTACCACCACATCTTTATTGGGTTATCTTCTTACTGTTTTAGGGCATAAGCCAGCAGTATTTGTAGGAGGATTACCGCTTAATTATTCTCGCGGAGCTTGGTGGGGGGATGATTACTTCGTTATTGAAGCCGATGAGAGTGATGGAAGTTTTCTTGAATTTAATCCCTGGGTTTCAATAATTACTAATATTGATTGTGAACACCTTGATTACTATGGTAGTGTTGAAAATTTGCGAAGAAGTTTTTTAGGGTTTGCCCAAAATACAAAAGATAAAGTTATTGGTTGGGGAGATCAACCTTATTTAGCAGATCTTATTTCTAAGGTAGAAGGTATAAGCTTTGGTTGGAAGAGAGGAAATTTATTAAGAGGAGTAAATTTTAAGTTTGATTCAGGATTTAGTTGTTTTGATTTGCATATAAGGGAGAAATTTGTTTTCTCGGTTAAGGTACCGCTTGTTGGTAGACATAATTGTCTTAATGTTTTAGCTGTTCTTGCTTTTTTTTATTATCTTGATGAGGATTTAGAAAAAGTTAATCAAGCTTTGTTAGGTTTTAAGGGGGTAAGAAGACGCTTGGAGCCTAAAGGAGAAATTAAAGGAATAACTTTTATCGATGATTATGCTCACCATCCTTCAGAAATCAAGGAAGTTTTAAGTGCGGTACAGCTTATGGGTTCTAAACGCTTAGTTGTGATTTTTCAACCTCATCGCTTTTCAAGAGTTAATTCATTGAAAAAAGAGTTTTTAAAGTGTTTCTCAGGGGTAGATTATTTAATAATAAGTGATATTTATGCTGCTTCTGAAAAAAATACTTTTGGAGTTGATATCGAGGAGTTAACTGAGCAGATAAGTAAAAATATATCAGGCAAGATAAACTATGTTTCTAAAGCTGAGCTTGTTGCCGCTATCCCTAGTCAGCTAAGAGAAGGCGATCTTGTCCTAGGTTTAGGCGCCGGAGATATAAATAGCATAATGGAGGAAATTCGTAGATGTCTTTAGGAGGAATAAAGCTAGATAAGAAGATTAGCTTGAGCAATTATACATCAATAAAAATAGGTGGTGAGGCGAAGTATTTTTATATTGCTGATAATTTTAATGATTTAGGTAATATTATCTCTAATATAGATTCGGATTTTTATCTTCTTGGAAAAGGTTCAAACCTTCTTGTTACAGATAACTTGGTTAAAAAACCAGTAGTAAAATTAGGTAGGGATTTTTCTTATTTAAGAGAAAAGGAAAATTTATTAGAAATTGGCGCCTCAACACCGCTTTCTTTTTTAATTAAATATTGCTTAGAGAATAATCTTTCGGGAGTAGATAATCTCGTGGGTATTCCGGCTACAATTGGAGGCTTAATAGCTATGAATGCTAGTTCTTTTGGGCAAAGTATTTCTTCAGCTCTTGTTGAGGTTGATGTCATGGATAAAAGGGGAGGTATTAAGACTTTAAAAAGAGAAGAAATTACTTTTAAGTATAGGTTTTCTTCTTTGCAGGAAGATATAATTTTAGCGGCTAGGTTAAAATTGTTTTCTGGAGGAAATTTAAAATTAAAGCTGAGTGAATTTTTAAGTGAAAGGCTCAGCAGGCAAGATTTTAATTTTCCTAGTTGTGGATCTGTTTTCAAGAATTCTCTTGAATTTAGTGCTGGCTTTCTTATTGATTCTTTACAGCTAAAAGGTTTAAGAAGGGGAGATGCTCAAATTTCGCAGCGTCATGCTAACTTTATTATTAATCTCGGAGCGGCTAAATACAATGATGTTGATTATTTAATTCAGAAAATTAAGGACCAAATTTATAAAAAATATAGTATAATCTTGCAAGAAGAAATTAAACGTTGGGAGTAAAATAAATTATAGAGTATGAACGATTTAAGAGAAATAAGAATAGGAGTTTTGGGTGGAGGAATATCGGCTGAACGCGATATTTCTCTTATCTCAAGTCGACAAGTTTATAAGGATTTATCCGATAAAGGTTTAAATATAGTTTTTATTGATATTGTTACCAAGGAAAAGGGTAAGATTAAAGAGCTTATCCATAACTTGAATATCGATTTAGCTTTTATTGCTCTTCATGGAGAATTTGGAGAAGATGGTCAAATTCAGGAGATTTTGGAAGAACTAGGTATTGTTTATACCGGGTCAGAGCCGAGAGCAAGTGCTTTGGCTATGAATAAATTTAATTCCAAGAACCTTTTTAAGGCTAAGGGTATTCCGACTCCTGATTTTGTTGTTTTGTCAAAAGGTGAAGATATTCCCAGTGGCTTGCGTTATCCCTTAGTAGTTAAGCCTTTTTCTTCTGGCTCTAGCATCGGAATCTCAATAGTAGAGAATAAAGATAATCTTAGGAGTGCGCTTGAACTTGGCTTTCTTCATTCCGATAGCGTGATATTAGAGGATTATATCGAAGGTAGAGAATTAACAGTGGGAATTTTAGGAGATCAGCCTTTGGCTGTGGTAGAAATTATTCCTAAAGAAGGATATTTTGATTTTGAAGCTAAATATAGTAATGGCGGTAGTAGTTTTATTGCGCCGGCTCAAATAGATGATGAGGTTGAAAAGAATATTAGAGCTGTTGTTTTAGCTGCTCATAGTATTTTGGGTTGTCGACATTTTTCTCGTGTTGATATGCGATTAAGTAAAGAAGGTTTACCTTTTATTTTAGAAGTTAACTCAATACCAGGATTAACCTCTCACAGTCTTTTTCCACTTTCAGCTAAAGCTTGGGGAATAAATTTTAATCAATTAATTATTAAAATGATGGAGTTAACTTTATATGGGAAGAAAGAGACGTAGAAAGGTTAAACAATTTAATTTTAGAATAAATTCTAAAATAGGGTGGTGGGCTAGCTTAATTTTTTGTTGCCTTATTATTTTTGTTGGCCTGGGATATGCTATTTATACTGCTAGCATTTTTAAAGTAAAAGAAGTAGATATAAAAACAAATATGCCTTTAAGTAGAGGCCTAAGAGAAAGAATGAAGGGTAAATCCCTGTTTAGTCTAGATATTAAATTGATTTCTGCAAATCTCCTGAAAACTCATCCCGAATACAAAGAAATTCATGTTTATAGAGAATTTCCTTCTTCAATAGTTGTAGAAGCCACCAAAAGAATACCCTTTGCTCAAATAAAGGATAGAAAATATTATCCGGTTGATAAGGAAGCAGTTATAGTAAGTGAAGGTGAATCTAGGCCTTGGGTAGGGCTTATTCCTTTGGAAATTGGTGAATATAGGCGCAGTTTTAGAAAAGGAAGCAATGTCAAGAGTGAGAAGTTAGAACAGGCTTTTGATTTAATTGAAGCCTTGGAAGATGAGGAGCTACTTGCAGGCAATAATTATGTGGAGAAGATAAATGCTAGTCATCTAGAGGCTATTTATTTTATTTTTAGTCAAAAAGATTTTAAAGAGCAAGATTGGTTGCCAGATCAGGGAGTGAAAATAATTGTTGGCAAAGGTGATTTTGGCAGGAAGCTAAAGCTTTTTAAAAATCTTATCAGCCAAGAGCTTAAAGACAAAATGTTTTCGGTTAATTATATAGATTTAAGATTTAAGCGAGTATATATGGATTATAAAAGATGAACATAATCTCCGCCGTAGGCGGATCCGGTTTAGGCGAATCCTAAACCGATAAATTGGGTCCATCATTATCATTGCCGGATAACAAAGTTATAAAATGGAAAGAATAGGCAATAAAAGCATAAAAGAACTATTGTAGGTAAGTGATGAAAGTTGTTTGCGCTGTTTCACTAGACAAGGACAAGGCATTTATTTCTTTTGCTAGTGTAAAGGGAAGTCGTCTTGCTTTTCTCAAAGAGTCAGAAGTCTCTATCGTTGGATATGATAATGACATTATTTTTTTCCTGAAGGATAATTTTGAAGTTATAAATCAAAAAATAGTCGAGATGGAAGGAAAATATTCTTGTCGGTGTGAGAAAATTTTTCTAGAACTACCTTGGTCAGCAGTTAAAGAGAAAAGAGTTGAGGATATAGTTACTTTAAAATCTCGAAAGAAAATTACGTCTTCAGACATTTCCCGAGCCAAGAAACAACTGGAAGACAAATTTCTTAACTGGGATGATTTTTGTATTCATAATATTATTATAAATTATGATGTTGAGGGCAATAGCTATACAGAGCCGCCTTTGGGGGTGTGGGCTAAGAAGATAAAAATCAAGGCATTGTTTGTTTGGGTTAAGGATAAAGTATATAAAGAAATTGAAGATGTTTTTTATAATGCCGACCGGAACCTCGGGAGCATCATTGCTCCGCAGATAAGTAGATTTTCTTCTGTCTTTTCTGACAAGGATAAGACTCAAGTTGTAGTAAGTATTGATTATGACCAGAGTAATTTTATAGCTAGGAATAAAGATGATTTTTTCTTTGGTAAGGAGTTTGATTTTTCTTTTCGAAAGGCTATTGAAGAATTAGCAAAAAGATTTGCATTGAAAATTCCTTTGGCTGAAGAGATATTCCAACGCTATATTTCCTTTAAAGAAATACCTTATTTTAAGGAAATAACTGTTAAAAGAAATTCTGGATATATAAATTTAAGCACTCAAACCTTGAATTCATTTATTAAAAATTATATAAAAAGTGAGATTTGCTATATTTTACAAGAGATAAGAGAAGATATATCTAAGGATGATTTTATTCTTTCGTTTATTGGCAGACTAAACGTTAAGGAAGGTTTTTATGGCTCTTTGCAAAGTTATGTGCCTTACTCCTTAAAAGCTCCTCTTCAAAGATTAATAGTATCATCTTCTTATGGGTGCCTGTGTTACGGGACATCACGCTTCCTTGAGCAAGATCATAAAAAAAATGAACCAATATTTCGGCGTGTTTTAAATATATATCGTGAGTATTTTTAAAAAAAGATTATAATGGTAAAGAAAGATTGTCTAAGATTGTTAGGCTACTGTTTTTGAAACGAAAATAAAATTTGTACAGTTATGTATTATGGATAAAAACGAAACGTACGATAATTTTTTAAAAAGCTTACGCATAGCTTTGGCTAACACTTCCATCTATTCTAATGATCACCCACTTTTTTTAAAATCTGTAGACATGCTAAGAAAAAGCATTGAAGAACTTTTTACAGTAATGACTCCCCTAAGAATGGGTATTGTCCCTGATTTTTTAGTATTCGGTAAAGAGTCTTTAAAAGGGGCAAGATTATATGAGGAAATCGCCAACTTTTTTCATCAGCGTAAGGTAAAGGTAGTAGATTTTAAAGAGGGCATACATAATGAAGAGTTAGTCCAATTTCTTGTTAATGCGAATTTAACTCCCAAGGATATTTTACTTAAAGGTGGTCTAGACAATATTGTAAAGAAATTAAATTTAGGATATGTTGGAGTTGAAGACTTAGATTATTCGCAATTCCTGAAAGATAAAGGGACTGAGGATAGCGATATTTGGTTGTTTTTATTAAGGAAGAGTTTGGATAAAGATGGCCTTGATAAGTTAGATAGTTTGGCTAATGATTTCAGAAAGGTGTTAAAAAAGCTTCGGATTGAGGACTTAGTAGAAAATGAAGATGTGAGAAAAAACATTAAAGAGCTTCTTGATTATTTTAAAATTAAAGATCCTGATAAATTTTCTGAATGTTCCAAAGAATTAACTAGAACTATCTTAAAAGATGGAGGCCAATTAAACGCAGATCAGGTTGACAAGTTTAAGGAGTTAATGCAAGGCATAGAAGTCAAGGACATGTCTGATGTTTTATTAGAGGATTTTCAAGAGGGAGACGATGTTGACCCTCTAACTGTAAATTTATTTTCTAAGCTCATTGATAGAGATAGACGTAAGGAAGTTACGATATCCTTAATTGGAGAGCTGAAGAAAGAGGATCGATTAAGAAAAGAACCCAATGTAATTACAGGGATTAAAGAGTTGCTTGCTTCATCTGAGTTGTCAAAGGATGAGTCAAAAATCTATCATGATAATTTGATGGCGATTTTGGAGAATATTACCTTAGGCTATGGTTTGTGTTTTGACCGAAAACAAATTAGTAATGATTATAGCTTTATCTTGCTTGATCTTTTTGTTATGGAGCTAAGTCCAAAAAGGTTGGAAGTAGTATTAAGTATTATTTTAATTGAACTTAGCAAGGCAATAAAAACCAATGATGCAGCCTATATAGCAAATTTTAAAAAGGCTTTGGATAAGAAAAAAGCAGAAACTTTTGAATTTGAATTTATTTTTGAAGGAGCTGATAGAAATATATCTGATTTTGTCGAAAGGATTATTTTTGAGGAAAATTGTTTAGGTGATATCGAATTTTTAATCGATGGCCTTAAGGAGAGCAATCTGTCGATGAATTTTTATTTTGATAAAATATTTAAAGAAGGAAAGGTTAACCAATATATTTTAAAGCTATTTTTTAAATTCTTTCCGGAACAATTGTTGCCATTTTGTGCAAATTTGGGCAAAAGAATCTCTGATATACGGTTTATTGAAAATATTATGAAGAATTTGGACAGGGTAGAACCGGCTTTAAATTTAGAGATTTTTAAATACATTTTTTCTCTAGCCAATAATTTTATAAGGGTGCAGGTTTTGAATAAAATGGGAAAATTAAATCTAATTGATCAAACATTTTTGTTTTCTATTTTTGATAAAGGAAACTTCTTGCAGCGCAAACAAGCTCTTTTGCTTTTAAATAAGAGTTCTTCTTTGCGAGATAAAATAGCCAAAATGCTTTTGGATATTCGCAATCCTTTTGGATTCAAAGGTAAGATTATTGAAGATAATTTAAATCTTATAAGTGAGGTTTTTTTTCCTGAAGCTAAAGTTTATTTGATTGCTTTGAGTAAGTATCGATTTTTTTGGAATAAAAATATAAGAATAAAATCTAAGGAGATTTTAACAAAAAATGGGGTTTGAGAGTACTGAACTTTTTTTAAAAATCTTTATATCTTCCTGGCAGACAGCCAGGATATATAATATTGAACATCGACTATTTTTGGAGTCGCTTGAAAAAACCTATACTAGATTAAGAGTGGTGTTTGACGGAGAAAAAGAGCTAGTTATTGGTATATTAGATGAAGAATTGGCTAGCGGGGAAGATATATTTTTTGAATTAAGTAGAAAAGTAGCTAAAACAATTACTTATTTCAAGAAACTAGGCATTGAGAGAATTGTTTTTCACGAAGATGTGTCTAAAGAAGAGTTAACTAAATTTATTTCTTTTCTTATTATACCGATTGATGAAATAAAGCATACGCCTCAAGAATATCTTTCTTTTTCTGGGATAAAGAATATTGAAGTTGGTAAGATTAAGGCTGCAGATGGAGATTTTCCAGAGGAAGAAACTAAAGAGGAGACTGAGTTTAAACATTATCAGGATTCATTGAAGAAGTTGTCTAATCTCCTGGATGGAGTGCTTAATAATAATACGGTTGATGATTTAAACTTAAAATTTATTACCAATGACATCATGGATAACCTAAAAGATGGTTATCAAATTTTTTCTAAACTTAAAGAAGTAAAAAGTTATGATATGACAACTTTTACTCATCTTCTAAATGTGAGCATATTAGCAATTTACTTTGCGCATAAATTGTCATTCTCGCGTGATGATTGTCTAGATATAGGAGTTGCTGGGCTATTTCACGATATTGGCAAGCTTTATATTGCTAAGAAGATTATTCAGAAAAAGGGCAAGCTTGACGAAGGGGAGTTTGATAAAATAAAAAGTCACACTGTTCTCGGTGCAGAAATTCTATTGAGCCACATAGATGTCTTATCAATTTTGCCAGTAGTAGTTGCTTTTGAACATCATCTGCAATATAATTTAGAAGGTTATCCTAAATTATTTTTTCCTCATAAGATTAATGTTGTTTCTTCAATTATTGCAATTTGCGATGTTTATGATGCTCTTATCCAAAGAAGGTCTTATAAGAGGGATTATTCACCCGAGACAATTTATGAGATAATGATTAAAGATAAAGGTAGGAGATTTGATCCTAAGCTATTAGATGTTTTTTTTAAGATTATGGGAGTTTGGCCGCAGAGAACTATTGTACGCCTTGAAGATGGAAGAATCGCAATAGTTAAACAAGAGAACGAAGATGATATATTTTCACCAATTGTAGAGGTAGTCGACGGTGGCCCAAAAGAACTTGTAGATTTAAAGATTAGGAAAGAAGTAAAAATAAAACAGTCGCTTAACCCTTTAACTGAGGGCAAGAAATATCTTGATTTAATATAAATAAAGAGTGTTTTTAAAAAGATGAAAAAAATACATATTTTTCATATATCTGAATCTGGAGGCCACAGTAAAGCTGCTGAGAACATAAGAGAGGCCCTTCTTTACAAGAATCCTCAAATAGATGTTTTGAAAATAAATGGTTTTGGTTATTTTTATCCTCGAGGGGAAAAGATTATTAATTCTATTTACATTATGGTTATAAAGCATTTTCCTTGTATTTGGGGAAAAGCTTATGATCGGCGTAAAGTGTTAAAAACGCTTACTCCTTATCTTAAAATAATAAATAAATTTGCCTTTTCACGGTTAGCTAAGCTTATTATTCAGCATCCACCTAGTTGTTTTGTGGCTACTCAAGCTTTTCCTTGTGGATTAATCGCTGATTTCAAGAAAAAGAAAGGATTAAATATTCCTTTGGTTGCAATAATAACTGACTATCATCCTAACCGTTTTTGGGTTCACCCTCTTGTTGATAGATACATTGTTGCTTGTCAGGAAGCAAAAGATGTTTTGATCGCTGAGGGAATTAGTGAAGATAGGATAAAAATTCTAGGAATACCTATATCGGTTAAATTTTTAACTACTTATCCTAAAACTCAAATTACTAAGGAATTAGGCTTTGTGAGTGGTCTAGATACTGTATTAATTATGGGGGGTGGACTAGGTATTGGACCAATAAAAATTATTGCTAAGAAGTTAGATGCTATCAAGCATGATTTTCAGATCATAGTAATTTGTGGCCGCAATAAGAAACTTCACAATTGGTTTTTAAAGAAAGAGACAAAATTTAAAAAACCACTTTTTGTTTTTGGATATACAGAAGACATTCATAAGGTTATGGATTTTACAGATATGATAGTTACAAAGGGCGGAGGGATAACCATTTCTGAGGCTTTGGCTAAAGGGTTATGTATAATTACTACTCATCCGATTCCTGGACAGGAAGAGAGAAATGTTAAGTATCTTTCTAAGATGAAGGCGGTGGTCGAGGTTGACCATGTTAAGGACATAACTGAATCTGTTGGAAGATTGTTGCAAAATAAGAAAGAAATGTATTCTTTAAGAGAAAGAGCGAAAGAGAATTCTTTCATTGACTCTTCCTTAAGAATAGTTGATTTAATTTTAGAATTGATAAGTTAATGCATTATCTTTATTTTTTAGGGAACCTGATAACTTCAACTTTTCCCAGGAACATTTGCTATTTGTTTGCTCGGTTTGTTTCTGTAATACATTATTACATCTCTAAAAAAGATCGTGAGACTGTAATTTATAATCTTTCTCCTGTGATTGCTGAGAAGAATAAAATAAAAAGATATGCTAAAGAGGTATTTGTTAATTTTGCTTACTATTTGGTAGATTTTTTTCGTTATTCAAAGTTAAATAAAGATTTTATAAAAAAGCACATAGAATTAGAGGGCTTGGATAATTTAAATAAGGCTTTAGCTCAGGGCAAGGGAGTTATTATTCTTGCTGCTCATTTGGGGAATTATGAGTTAGCTGGAGCGGTTCTTTCTCTTTTAGGCTATCCATTATCAGTAGTTGCTCTTTCCCATAAGAATAAGCGGGTAAACCGATTTTTTGAAGGTCAACGCCAAAGAGTAGGGATGAAAGTAATTCCTACCGGAGCGACTATTCGAAGTTGTTTTTCGGCTTTAAAATCTGGAGATATGCTTGCTCTTTTAGGTGATAGAAATTTCTCAGGTGAAGGAATAAAACTTGATATGTTTTCTAGACAAGCTTATTTTCCTCGCGGAATAGCTTTTTTTGCCTTAAAGACTGGAGTGCCGATTGTTCCTGTTTTTTTAACTCGCAAAGATAAGAAGTTTTATCATTTGGTTTGTGAGAAGCCAATTGTCTATGATAAAGAACAGCAAGATGAGGTTGCAATAATAAGGGAGTGTAATTTAGTATTAGAAAAATATATAAAGAAATATCCCCAGCAGTGGTATATGTTTCGAAAATGCTGGGTAGGCAAGGAGTCAAAGACTTGATGAAAGTTTGGATTGTAATTCCTGCTTATAATGAGAGATTTAGCTTGGCTGGTATTCTTGATGAGCTAAAGAGTAAGAATTTCTCTATTTTAGTAGTAGATGACGGCTCAATAGACAATACCTTTGAAGTGGCCAAGAAAAAAGCTGATTTTGTTATTAGAAATGAGAAGAATTTAGGCAAGGGAATGTCTTTAAAGAAGGGCATTGATTATCTTCTTAAGGAAACGAATTTTGATTATTTAATCACAATGGATGCTGATGGACAACATTCACCTCTAGATTTAGATAAATTCTTAGAGAAAGCAGAGGATGGAGCGCACTTTATTGTTGGCAATAGGATGCTTAATCCCATTGGTATGCCGAAATCGCGAATAATTACCAATAGATTTATGTCTTGGCTTATTTCTCGGATAGCTAGACAAAGAATATCAGATACTCAGTGTGGGTTTCGTTTAGTTAAGAGAGAGGTATTAGAAAAGGTAAAAATAGAGACAAGTAATTTTGAAATTGAATCTGAAATTCTTATAAAAGCTGCTCGCTTGGGATTTTTGATAGAGAGTGTACCAATAAGAAGTATTTATTTTAAACGATTACATAGCAGAATTAATCCTTTAATAGATACGCTAAGATTTGTAAGATTTATTTTGCGATTGGAGAAAAAATAGAATTTTTTTAATTTTTTGAAAAGGAGTAAAAATGATTGAAATTAGTTTACCTAGTTGGATTGTAGCTTTGCCGGATGAAATTAAAATAGCTGGGGTAGCTGCTTTACCTATTTTTGAATTAAGAGGAGCAATCCCTATTGGATGTAATATTTTAGGGATTTCGGCTATCGGGAAAGTTTATTTTTTATCAATTTTAGGAAATTTAGTACCAGTATTACCTTTGTTATTATTTTTTAAATATTTTTTTCATCATCTTGAAAATATAAAGTTTATAGGTAAATTTTTTAAATGGTGGTTTTGCAGGGTAGAAAAAAAATCAAAGCTTATAGAACGCTGGGGATTTTGGGGTTTAGTTCTTTTTGTAGCAATACCTTTGCCGGTAACTGGGGCTTGGACTGGAACAGTTGCAGCGAATTTATTTGAAATTAAGGTAAAAAGAGCCTTTTTGGCAATCCTGCTCGGGGTTGTTATTGCTGGGGTAATAGTAAGTTTAATAGTTAGTGGGATAGTTCAACTGTGGTTTAGCTCTGTATAATAAGGTGTAAGGAATAGACAACTTGCTAAGCTGCTTATTTTAATATTGAAAAACTTCTGTAACACACATATGATAATGTCCT
>JAGLSH010000059.1 GCA_023135855.1 Candidatus Omnitrophota bacterium | reverse complement strand
GTTAAAAAAGGTTAGTATTTGGTAACACTACCTTTTGAGGATATGCCATTTTTACTTACATGTCAAATACCGGCTTTATTCAATTTGCGAATAATAGTTTACACTATCCGGATAGTATAAAAGTTGTATTCATAAAGTGTTTATTGTATAATTGTTGGTAGATAAGGAGTATTGAAAAAATATCAGAAAGCTTACGAGAAGATTCTTGGGCTTATTCAAAAGATTGGTAAAGTTACTAAGGAAAATAGTGCGAAGTACATAATAAGAGCTCAAGTATATGGCAGTGATGTCGTTATCAGGATTGTTGAGAGGAAAGAGAAAATGACTAGAGTGAAGATAAAAGCTCGTAAACACATGATTTCTAAATTTTGCAATTGCAACTGGTATTACTTATCAGATTTCAAAAATATTGGAATAAGAAAGAAAAAGATATGTCTCTAGCAGAAAAACAAAATAAGTTTGAACAACTAAAAGAAAAGATTTGTAAATGCCAAAAATGTGCATTGGCAGCTACAAGATTGAATGTTGTTTTTGGAGAAGGTAGTATTTATTCTAGTCTTTTACTTATTGGTGAAGCTCCTGGAGCTAACGAAGATGAGGCTGGAAAACCTTTTTGTGGAAGAGCAGGAAAAATTTTAGATGAATTATTAGCTAAGGCAGGGATGAAGCGAGATGATGTCTATATTGCCAATATTTTAAAATGTCGTCCGCCTGGCAATAGAAATCCCAAAGATGAAGAGATAAGGGCCTGTAACGACAACCTTGATCAACAGATTAACTTGATTAAACCGAAGGTAATAGGCTGTTTAGGTAACTTTTCTACTAAGTGGGTAATGGAAAAATTTGGCTTAGGAAATAAAGTACAGGGCATAAGTAAAATACATGGCCAAGTATTTATTGCGTCAGCCTCTCAAGACTCAGTTAAGATCGTTCCTTTATATCATCCGGCAGTTGTTGTCTATAATGCAAATACATTTCCAGCCTTAGAAAAAGATTTCAATATGCTTAAAAACATTCCCCGATAAGCAAAAACCCTATAGTTAAAATTCTTGCCAAGCCAAAGCTTTTAGTGTAATATATTGAAAAATAAGGAGAAACGGAACTAAAATCAAAATACTAGTTTCTCTATAGCCACTCAAAAAAAGAAAGTATTTTTTATTAAAAAAATATGGAAAAATCATCAAAAACTAAAAAGAAAAAGATAGTTGATCCTGCTAATAGAAAAGATTTGGCTTATAAATATAAGCTTTTTTCTGATCTTATGGAGCATACCCCAGATGTTATTTATTTTAAGGATAACAAGGGGAGACTACTTATGGTTAACAAAGCCTATACTAAAGGCTTAAAAACTACAGCTAAAAAGGTTCTTGGTAAGACAGATTTTGACTTTTTTTCCAAAAAACGTGCTGAAACCATGGCAAAGGATGATAGTCAGGTTTTAAAAAAGGGTAAATCTATTATCGATAAAATTGAACGAGCTACCCGACATGATGGAATTGATAATTATGTTTCTACTACAAAAATACCTCGTTACGATAGTAAAGGTAAAATTATAGGCCTCATTGGTATTACTCGTGATATTACCAGACGAATGCAACTTGAACAAGTTTGGAAGGATAAAGTACGTATTGAAAAGAAAGTAGAGATGTTAGAGGGAATGAATAAATTAAAATCTGAGTTTATTTCTTCAGTTTCTCACGAACTAAGGACTCCTTTGGCGATTATTAAGCAATTAGTTTCTCTTGTTTTTGATGGGACGGTTGGGGAAATCAATAGTAAGCAAAAAGAAGTGCTTCGTAAGACAAAAAATAATATTAAGCGCTTAAAAAAGATTATCGATGAAGTGCTTGATATATCACGGATTGAAAGAGGCGCGCTAAAGTTTAACTACGTCTTAATTAATCTTAAAGATTTGATAGAGGAGTCTGCTGATTTTTTTAAAGGAATAGCCAAAGATAGAGGTATAGATTTAAAGTATAAGCTTCCTAAAAACCAAGTAAATATTTTTATTGATTATGATAGAGTAAATCAGATTCTGTTTAATTTAATTGACAATGCGATAAAATTTACTGAAGAAGAAGGAAAAATTAAAATAGAAGTTAAAGTTCTTGAAACTAAAGTTAGAATTGGTGTAATTGATACCGGAATGGGCATTACTAAAACCGGCATGAATGAATTATTTAATAAATTTGTTCAGGTTTCTCAAAATACCATTGCTGAAAAAAAAGGAATAGGTCTAGGGCTTTCCTTAGCAAAAGAATTAGTTGAAAGACACGGTGGTGAAATTTGGGTAGAATCTAAGCTAGGAATCGGTAGTAAATTTTACTTTACATTACCCCGTTTTTATAATCTGGATATTTTAGATGATGATATCAAAAATCAAATAAATAATTTGCTAGATAAGGGCAGATCCATATATTTTATTAATGTATCAATTGTTAATTATCGAGAATTCAAATTGAGATCTAAGATTAAGCCAAAAAAACTTTTTAGAGACTTAGAAAGCATCATTGATCAGGTTTTCAATGAAGTTTGTAAACCTAAGCGAAAAAAAATACAAATTGTTAAAATAGATATTCGTAATGGACAATGTAATATTATTTTTCCTAATGCAACCGAGAAAAGAGCGATGACTGTTTCTGAGAGGGTTAAAGAACGAATAAAAAGCTATTTTTCCAAACATAAGGTTAAAGATGTTTTTATTACAGTAGGACTTATGCCTTATCCTACGCCTGATAAATCCTTAACAACAAGAAAACTTTCTGCCAATATTCACATAAAAGAAATGTATATTGGTTCTAAGATGAGGCGTTTTAAGAGAATCCCCTATGAGCCGGATGTCGATATTATACTCTCTAAGAATGTAACCGAACCTTCAAGAGCTGTAGATATCTCAAGAGGAGGCGTTTGCCTTGTGACCAAAGCATCTCTTGCAGCAGATTCAGAGGTAGGCATTAAATTTGAACTTTCCAAGAATGAACAAATTGTTCAAACTAAAGCACGTATAACTTGGATAAAGAATTTAGATCAATTGCCTGGAGAAAAAAATACTAGAAGTAAATTAGGTTTGGAATTTATTAAGTTAAAAACTAAAGACCGGCAGCTACTTTTAAAAGAGTTAAAATTGTAAAGAATAGGAAGTAGCCTCATCGACTGTAATAGGAAAAAGGAGTTAAAATTATGGATAAAGAAAAAATATTACTTATTGAAGATGAAAGAGATATGGCCTATGCAGTTACTCTCCAGCTTGAGGCTGAAGGATACGATGTTATTAACGCCTATGATGGCTATGAGGGGTTTCAGAAAGCAAAATCAGATAAACCTAATTTAATAATCCTTGATCTTATGCTTCCTAAGATTGAAGGTTATAAAGTTTGCCGGATGCTCAAGTTCGACGATAAATACAAAAGTATCCCAATAATTCTTTTTACTTCTCGAGCTCAAGAGTCAGACCGTGAGACTAGCAAGGAAGTTGGCGCTGATGCTTATGTTGCCAAACCATTTGAGCCTGAAATTTTACTTTCTAAGATTAAAGAGTTGTTGAAGACAAAATCTAAGGTTTAAGTTGTTTTGATACGAATCAATTAAAATTAGCTTTTATAACTATTACAAGGAGACTTGAATGAAAATTTTAGATCTAGGATGTGGTGATGCGAAAGAAAAAGGAGCCGTTGGTATTGATTATCGTCCATGCCAAGCTGTAGATATTGTTCATGATTTAAATATCTATCCTTGGCCACTTGAAAATAATTTTTTTGATTTGGTTGTTTGTAAGCATGTTATTGAGCATTTAAACGATGTAATTAAAGCTATGGAGGAGATTCATCGTATACTTAAGAAGGGAGGAATAGTTAAAATATATACTCCTCACATGTCAAACATCATGTCTTTTAGAGATCCTACTCATAAGTGGCATTTTACTTGCGGATCTTTTGATTACTTTATTGAAGGATTGCAAAAAAATCAAGTCTCTTATACAGATATCAGTTTTAAGTTAGTAAAAAAAAGGCTAACTTTTACAAATAATATTGTAGGACCTTTAGCAAAATCGATTTCTAAATTATCTATGGAAACCTATGAGAAACATTTTTGTCGTATGTTTCCGGCTAAGGAATTATACTTGGAAATGCAAGCTGTTAAATAGATTAAAAAAATAAAGAGCAGTTCATACGTAAACAAAGGAGATTAAGGTGAGCGATGATTATGAGGTTAACCAAAAAATTTTGGATCAAAAGAAAGTGAAGGGTTATCTTAATCCTTTAAAAGTAAAGAAATTTTCATTTTTTATAATAACCCTATGCATTCTTTTTAGTGTAGTAGTAAGCATATTAGCTATTTGGGATTTTGCCGGGCAAGATGTTCTATATCGCACTCTTGCAACTTTAGGAGTAATAGCCCTTAGTTGTGTGTTTTTTACGCTTATTAATGAGAATTATGGCTAAATTATGAAATTTAGTGAACTTAAACTACCACAATCTATTTTAAGCTCTTTGCAAAGGTTGGGCTTTAAAGAACTCACCCCCATACAAGAAGCAACTTATCCTATTATCTTGACTGGGCATGATCTTTGTGCTTTGGCTGAGACTGGTTCCGGTAAAACTGGTGCTTGCGCAATTCCGCTTATTCAAAAAGTTGATGCTAACAGTAAAACTATCCAAGGGCTAGTAATTGTACCTACACGCGAATTGTGTATACAATACGTTGATGAAATCCATAAAATTGCTCTTAAAACTCCAGTCGATGTTTTTGCTGTCTACGGTGGTTTTGATAAATCGATACAAGTAGCCAAGATTAAACATGGAGTGCATATTTTAGTAGCTACTCCAGGTCGGCTAATGGATTTAATGTATGACGGCGTGGTTGATTTAGTTGATGTTAAATGCGTAATACTTGATGAGGCTGATCGATTACTTGATGATGGCTTTCTAGAGGGTATTGAGTTTATT
>JAGLSH010000058.1 GCA_023135855.1 Candidatus Omnitrophota bacterium | reverse complement strand
GAAATTCAAAGAAATTTCTGAAGCTTATGCAGTTTTAAGTGATTCGCAGAAAAAACAATTGTATGATCAATATGGTCATGCTGGAATTGATTCTCGCTATACCACAGAAGATATTTTTCGAGGCACAGATTTCTCAAGCTTTTTTGGTGGTGGAGGGGTTAGCGATATTATTGATCAACTTTTTGGCGGTTCTGGGTTTAGTACCTCTGGAGGAGGGAGCCAAAGAAGAGCTGGAGAGGATATGCAGCTTCAGGTAAGCATTAGCTTAGAAGATGTAAGCAACGGAGTGGAAAAAAATATTACCTTTAATCGTTACGATGAATGCAAATCTTGTAATGGCAGTGGTGCTGAACCCGGCACTTCAAAAGATACTTGTCCAACCTGTAGAGGCTCAGGACAAGTTCGTGCTGGTTTAGGAGGATTCATAAATTTTGCCCAAGCTTGTCCAACCTGTGGTGGTGAAGGAAAAGTTATTAAAAATCCTTGCCGGAGTTGTTCCGGTCAGGGAAGAAAAGCTGGTATCAAGAAACTTCAAGTAAGCATGCCTAAAGGTGTAGATACCGGGTCAATTTTAAGATTAAAGAGTGAAGGAAATTTTGGTGATGGTGGTAGAGGTGATGTATACGTTTACATAAATGTTCGCCCTCATACGATATTTGCAAGAGATAGGGATAATATCCACTGTAAAATTGATATTGGAGTATTACAAGCAGTTTTAGGTGCAGAAATTGATGTTCCAACTTTGTATGGAAAGGTTAAGATGAAAATTCCAGCAGGCACTCAGCCAAATACAGTGTTTAGACTAAAAAATAAAGGAGTTGCTAATTTACGCAGTAAGCGTCTTGGTGATGAGCTAGTAGTAGTTGAGGTGAATATACCTACAAAGTTGTCATCTCGAGAAAAAAAATTATTTAAAGAATTAGTAAAGTTACGAAATCAATAATAAAGAAGTATAATTTAGGGAGAATAATATGCCAACATATGAATATCAATGTTTAAAATGTAATATTAACTTTGAGGCTTTTCAGAAAATGAGCGATGAAGCTCTTAAGGAATGCCCTCAATGTCAGGGCGAAGTAAAGAGGCTAATTAGTTCCGGTGCAGGGATAATCTTTAAAGGCAAAGGGTTTTATGCTACAGATTATAAAAAATCTAATAGCTCTGATGCAAAAAAAGAGGTAAACGTCCCTTGTTCAAGCTGTGATCAATCTGGATGTAAACAAAAAAGTAAGGAGTAATAATGAAATCTTTTACGGTTAAACCTTTTTATGCAACTTATTA
Source organism: Candidatus Omnitrophota bacterium (assembly GCA_023135855.1). GTDB lineage: Bacteria > Omnitrophota > Gorgyraeia > Duberdicusellales > 4484-171 > Susulua. Next base: position 3,671 of record JAGLSH010000058.1, on the reverse strand, counting down.
CAATCCTAAACGTATTAAAAATTATTCGAGTGTTATTTGCCCGCCATATGATGTTATCAGCCCAAAACAATTGAGTTCTTTAAGAAAAAAGTCTTCTTATAATTTTTCTCATATTCTTATTGCTGACAAGAACAATTATCAAGAAAAAGGTTCTCTCTTAAACAAATGGGTTAAGCAGGGAGTATTGGTTGACGATTGCCAAGAGAGTTATTATCTTTATGAGCAAAAGTTTAATGTTGAAGGTAAGGCTTGCATGCGCTTTGGTCTTCTCTCGCTTCTACAGATGGATAAAAAAGGTATTTTTCCCCATGAACATACATTAAGTGCGCCTAAAGTTGATAGAAAAAAGATCATAAGAGCGACCAAAGCCAATTTGAGTCCGATATTTATTATTGCTAGTAAGCGTTTGGATGAGTTTGCAAAGGTTTATAAAAAATATTCTAAGCAGAAACCATTATTTAAATTTAATGATAGTGATAATAATCCAAATTGTGTTTGGAAAATTTCTGATAAAAAGGATATTGCTGAACTTGGTAAAGCAATAAATAAGTGTAAATTAACCATAGCTGATGGCCATCATCGTTTTGAAATAAGCTATGATTATTTTAAAAAGAATAAGAATAGATTTAAAGATATTAATTGTGTTTTGGCCTATGTTACTGATTGTCAAAAGGGTTTGAATGTTATGCCTACCCATAGAGTGATTACAATTAAAGATAAAGATAAAGAGTTTTTTGGAAAATTAGATCAATACTTTAAGGTTGAGAAAGTTACTCAAGGTGAACTCACAAAGAAGCTAAAAAGTTATTTAGGGTTTAAATTAGGTATCTGCAAGAATAATCAGTGTTATTTTTTAAGTTTAAAAAGCAAGACCGCTTTAAATAAAATATCTAATAAATTGTATCGAGAACTGGATACTTACCTATTGCATCAGCTTGTTCTGCCTTCATTTACGACCAAGGGTGCGATTGAGTATACCCATAGTCTTGGCGAAGCAAAAAAAATAGCTACTAAGGGAAAAGTAGCTTTTATTTTAAGAGCAGTACCGCTAGACGCTGTGTTTAAAATAGCAAATCAAGGCTTTAGATTACCTCAGAAATCAACCTATTTTTATCCAAAGGTTGCTTCAGGCGTTACAATAAGGAGGTTTAAACCTTGAGGATATTTAAAAAGCCTTTTGGCGATAGCTCTAAGAAGAAAAGGAAAAGTATACCTGAAGGATTGTGGAGTAAGTGTTCTAAGTGTTCACATCTAATTTTTAGCAAGAGTTTAAGAGAAAATTTAAAAGTTTGTCCAAAATGTGATTATCATTTCTCCCTTACTTGCTGGCAAAGAGTAGATTTACTTGTTGATGAAAATAGTTTTATAGAATTAGCTCAAGACTTTGATTCTGCTGATCCGTTAAAGTTTGCTGGTCCTAAAACTTATCAACAAAAATTAGAAGAAGCAAAGGAAGTAACTGGATTAAAAGATGCTGCTGTTGTTGGAGAAGCTAAGCTTGAGGATAAAGAAATATCTTTGGCAGTTACTGATTCTCGTTTTATTATGGGTTCAATGGGATCAGTGGTGGGAGAAAAAATAACTCTTATTACTGAGAATGCTTTAACCAGGAAAGTGCCACTAATAATTATTTCCGGTTCCGGTGGCGGTGCTAGAATGTATGAGGGTATGCTTAGTCTTATGCAGATGGCAAAAACTAGTGGAGCTTTGTCGCGGCTTAAAAAGGGGAATGTGCCATTTATCTCTGTATTGACACATCCGACTATGGCTGGAATAATGGCTTCATTTGCTGGGTTAGGAGATGTGACTATTGCTGAGCCTGGTGCTTTAATTGGTTTTACTGGCCCACGGGTAATAAAACAGACCATAAAACAGGATTTACCTAAAGGATTTCAAACATCGGAGTTCAACTTAGAGCATGGCTTGATAGATTTAGTTATACATAGAAAAGAATTAAGAGCTACTATTTCAAAATTAATATATTATTTGACTTGACAATTTTTTGCTTAAAACTTAGACTTTAATTTATGGCAAAGGTAATTTTAAAAAACCTACATAAAATTTACAAGGGTGATGTTTTGGCGGTTAAGGACGTAAATCTTGATATTAAAGATCGAGAATTTACAGTTTTGGTTGGTCCTTCTGGTTGTGGCAAGTCTACTACTTTAAGAATGATAGCGGGCCTAGAAACTCTTTCTAGGGGAGAGATTTATGTGGGAGACAGATTAGTCAATGATGTACCGCCTAAAGATCGTAATATTGCTATGGTTTTTCAGAATTATGCCCTCTATCCCCATATGGATGTTTACAATAATATGTCATTTGCCTTAAAATTGCGTAATTATCCAAAAAAAGATATTGATAAACGAGTTAAAGATACTGCTAAAATTTTAAGTATAAGTCATTTGATTAATAGGAGGCCGAAAGAGATTTCTGGTGGTGAGCGCCAAAGGGTTGCCGTAGGAAGGGCTATTGTGAGGAAACCTCATGTTTTTCTTTTTGATGAACCTTTGAGTAATCTTGACGCTAAAATGCGGGTGCAAATGCGTACGGAAATTCATAAGTTGCATTTAAAGATCCAGGCCACAATGATTTATGTAACCCATGATCAGACTGAAGCTATGACTTTGGGAGATCGTATTGCTGTCATGAAAGATGGCAAGATTTTACAATTTGATTCTCCTCTGAATGTTTATAATAATCCATCAAGTAAGTTTGTTGGTGGCTTCATTGGTTCTCCCCCGATGAATTTTATAAATGGAAGCATTATTAAAAAGGATGGAGGTCTATATTTTGACGAAGGTAGTTTCAAAATAAAAATATTAGATCAAATGTATCCAGTCTTAGATAAATATATTGATAAAAGTATTATTTTTGGTATTCGTCCTGAAAATATCTATGATAAACTTTTCGCTTCATATGCGACAGCTGATAATACCTTAACGGCTTTTTGTGATGTTATAGAAACAATGGGGTCAAGAAACCATCTCTATCTTTCTGTTGGGAAACATACTATTATTGCAGTAGTTGATGCTTCTGATAAGCCGGCTATTGGAAGTGCCGTAGAAGTAGTTTTTGACATGAAGAAGGTTCATTTTTTTGACTCTTCAACAGAATGTACTATTGTATAATTCTTTTACTTTTATAATTTTATTTCTTTTTATTACTGTTACTTTTGGTTTTATCCTTTTGGGTAAAATTACATCCACTATTTTTTTCTTATCAATCCTGGTTATTGGAGTTTCATTTTTTATCTTTCATAAATTAAAGTTAACTATGTTGGCTAAAGCCAAGAGTGAACTTCAAGCTGAAGAGGAAAAGATTAATCTTTTGTCTGAGAATATTGCTGCCAAGAACGAAGCTATAAAGTTTCTTCCTCAGATTCGACGGAAGGCAATTTTTCTTTTTAATGTTTCGCAAGGCTTAATTGGATTAACTGACCGTGATCAGATTTATGATTTTATTCTCAATGCATTAGGTGAGCTTTTTCCTCAAGCTGATAGTATATTATTTTTTAGTTTTAACAAGGAAAAAGACTCTTTAACCTTATTACGCTCCTTAAAACGCAAACATTCTGTAATTAAAGAAAAAAAAGGTGGGGTTATTGATAAATGGGCATTGCATCAGAATCGTTCTTTATTAGTAGAGGATTTGACTAAAGATTTTCGTTT
>JAGLSH010000057.1 GCA_023135855.1 Candidatus Omnitrophota bacterium | reverse complement strand
TCTGTCTTTCTCCCTGCAATACTCTAATTGTTACTGCTGGCTGATTATCTTCTGCAGTTGAGAAAATCTGACTCTTCTTTGTAGGAATAGTAGTATTTCTATCAATAAGCTTAGTAAACACTCCTCCTAATGTCTCAATGCCCAAGGAAAGTGGAGTAACATCAAGAAGAAGAACATCCTTAGTATCTCCAGTAATTATTGATGCTTGGACTGCCGCCCCCATAGAAACGCACTCCATTGGATCTATGCCTCGTTCAATTTTTTTACCAACATAGTCTTCAACAAACTTTTGAACAATCGGCATCCGAGTAGGACCGCCAACCATGATAACTTTGTCAATGTTAGAAGCTGATAGCTTAGAATCTTTTATAGCGCTCTCTAGAGGAGACTTACACTTACTAACTATCGGCATTACCAACTCTTCTACTTTAGCCCTATTTATTGTCATTGTAAGATGCTTAGGCCCATTAGAATCAGCAGTTATAAAGGGTAGGTTAATGTCAGTAGTAAGGGTGCTAGAAAGCTCTATTTTTGCCTTCTCAGCAGCTTCACGCAATCTTTGCATTGCCATCTTATCATTTCTTAAATCTATGCCTGATTGGTTCTTAAAATCTTCAGCTATGTAATTAATCAAAGTATTATCCATATCGGTTCCACCAAGATGAGTGTCTCCATGGGTTGCCAGAACTTTAAAGCCGCCTTCTGACCACATCTCCATTACAGTAACATCTAATGTACCGCCACCAAAATCAAATACCATGATTTTTAGCTCTTTACCTACTTTGTTTAATCCGTAAGCTAGGCAGGCTGCTGTAGGTTCATTAATGATTCTCAAAACATTCAAACCGGCAATTGCTCCAGCATCCTTTGTTGCTTGTCTTTGGTTGTCATTAAAATAAGCTGGCACAGTAACAACTGCATCCTTAACTGTCTCACCAAGATAGGCCTCAGCGTCAGCTTTTATCTTTTGTAAAATGAATGCTGAAATTTGCTGAGGTGTATATTCATTACCATAAACATTAAATTTAAAATCTGTTCCGATTTTTCTTTTAGCAGCCAAAACAGTACCTTCAGGATTAACCGCTGCCTGTCTTTTTGCTGGCTCACCAACTAACCTTTGTCCATCTTTTGTAAATGAAACTACTGAAGGGAAAGCTTTACCGCTTGCAACCCCAGCACCTTCAGCCGAAGGTATAATCCCCGGTCGACCGCCTTCCATTACTGCTGCCGATGAATTTGATGTTCCCAAATCGATTCCTATTACTTTTGCCATTTTTTATTCCTCCTTAACGTTTGTGTCTTCTTTAACCCCTTGATTGTCTACATTCTCCTCACTCATTTGTTTTGCTTTTATAACTTTCACCCTTGCCGGTCTTATAATTCGTCCACTTAGCAAATATCCTGATTGTAATTCTTCAATAACCTCACCCTCATCATCTCCTTCTACCACTTCAACAGCCTCATGTTGATGGGGGTCAAACTTCTGGCCAATTGACTTTATTCGACTCAAACCCTTGGTCTCAAGCAGACTATGTAATTGCTTGGAAATCATATCTACACCTTGATGTAAAAGGTTATAATCCTTCTTGGATTCAGCTGATTTTATGCCTCTTTCAAAATTATCTAAAATACTTAAAAGTTCAACAATAAGGCCTTCGTTGGCATATTTCATAAAATCAATCTTTTCCTTGAATGATCTTTTCTTATAATTGTCAAACTCAGCTCCAAGCCTAACATACTTATCCCAAAGCTCTTCGTAATTCTTCTTCTCTTCGACTGGTTTAGTTTTATCTTTACTCTTCATGTCTTTACTCTTTAGGTCCTTATCTTTAGTGTCCTTATCCTTAGTGTCCTTATCCTTTTTGTCGTTATTTTTCAGGTCTTTGTTTTTCATATTTTCCTATATAAGACCTTCAACTGTTTCTTTAAGTTGATTCTTTACTGATTGTAAAGACGATGTCGCCCGGTTATAATTCATTCTCATCGGACCCAGCAAGGCAAAAGCAAATGAAAGATCTTTATCACGAAGACCTGATATGACTAATGAACAATCAGAAATCTCCTCAAAACCAATATCATCGCCAATCAATATTCTAATTCCATCATCAATAGAATCAAAAAGTAAATTTTGCAATGCTCCCATTTTGACTTCAAGAGTATAAAAAATATCTTTAAGCCTACAAACATCTTCAAATTCCGGTTGCTCTAACATAAATCTCATTCCTCGAAAGAATATTTTCTCATCTCTAGCAGAAACCGCCATCAAAGATGTATAACCACTAAGCTGTACTAAAGAATCTAAAGTATAGCCGATAACATCTTCTATGCTTGGTTGAGACAAAGTATAAGAACCTAGGCTTACTGAATACTCTTTGAGGTTGTCCTGGTTGTCACAGTTTTCAACATAACACCTAAAACCTTCTTGAGTGGGAACTCTCCCAGAAGAAGTATATAAATGAGAAAGAAATCCCTGCTTCTCTAGCAGAACCATGATATTTCTTATAGTAGCTGAAGAACAAGATAGGTGATATTTTTGACAAAGATAGGCAGAGCTTATCGGCTTTGATTCTTCAATGTAACTATCAATAATCAAGCCTAGAATTTCTTTTTCCCTATTTTTAATATCTACCAATCTAGTCATCATTAATCCTTCTTCTTAGCACTCTAGGTCAAAGAGTGCTAAATATGGTAACATGCCACTATCTTCTCGTCAAGTGAAATTATTTTTTTATTCAAACTCCGGCTCTAGATTCTTTTTTAGCCTTCTACGTGGACTATGTTTTTTATGTTTTTCCTTATCCAGTTGCCTTGAAATGGCTGAAAAAGCCTTGTTTATTGCTAAAGATGCGCTTCCAGCCTTCTCATCAGCTATCAAGACTTTAGAGGTAGGTAAATAAAGATGTGACCGGCAAAAAAACTGGTCTTTATGAGGGTTCTTTTCAACGTGAACCGATATGTGGATCGGATCGCTTTGGCGAAATATCTGAATTCGCCGCCTTATTTTCTTAAGATTATTTTCAACAACATTATCTACAAAAGCACTCTTCTTCAAATACTTGAATGACACATCTACTCTCATTTTTACACCTCTCAATGAGATAGTATTTCTTGAGTTCGTCAAAACTCACTAGAAATACTATCGAATTGATTCCGCGAAACGTTGAGAAAATGTCGTAGAGATTTTTTCAACATCTTCTGCGAAGCGGAACCTTAATTTTAGATATATTATACTTCTTTCACCCTAAACCCTTGCTTTTTTACATAAGCTAACTTATCTACATTAGCCCTTATTTTAAAAATAACTTTCTCTTGCAGATATTCAATGTCTAAGACCTCGCATTTATCATGAAGATAGGCTGAAATATCCATACGATCAAAAGGCACATCCACTGTTGCCTCAACCATATCTTTAAAGACTAGCCTCTGGACTTCTTCTTTTAAATTTTCTAAGCCTTCAGCTTTAATCGCTGAAACAAAAATACTTCCCGGATACTTTTTCTTCAGCTGCTCTACTCGGTAATAAGGTATTGTATCAATCTTATTAAAAATCACAACAGTAGGTTTTTCATTCAGTTTAAGATTTCTTAAAGTCTCCTCTACTGCATTTTTTATTTTTTCTATATCACTATTTCCGGAATCAATAACATGCAAAATAACATCTGCATAATTTAGTTCTTCGAGTGTAGCTTTAAAAGCATCGATTAGTTTTAAAGGCAATTTATAAATAAAACCTACCGTATCAGATAAAACTATTTTTAAATTCCTGCCCAAGGCAAGCGTGCGGGCTACTGTATCAAGAGTAGTAAAAAGAATTGAAGAAGTCTTTTGATTATCTCCGGACAAAGCATTAAAAAGAGTTGACTTGCCAGCATTGGTATACCCTACCAAGGAACAAGTATTCACTCCTTGCTTTTCTCTTTTTTTACGCTGAGTCGCCCGATAACTGATTATAAGCTTTAAATCTTTTTTTAAATATCCGATATGATCAGTTATTCTTCTTTTATCAACTTCTAGCTTTTTCTCACCCGGACCACGAGTTCCAATTCCACCACCTAAACGTGATAATGCTATGCCTTGACCTCTCAAACGAGGTAACAAATATTCTAACTGAGCAAGCTCAACCTGCAAAATACCTTCCTGAGTTTGAGCATGTCTAGCAAATATATCTAATATAAGCTGAGTACGATCAATCGTCTTAACGCCTAAAACATCCTCTAAATTACGCTGTTGAGCAAAATGAAGATCACTGTTAAAGATAACCACGCTGGCCTCTATTTCTTTAACCTTATCAGCAACTTCTTCTACCTTGCCCTTGCCAATATAAAATGCCGGATTTATTTTACCTAGATTAAAACTAATTACTTCCAGAACTTCTACACCAGCTGAGACCACTAAATTCTTAAGTTCCTGGCCTAAGGCTTCTTGGCTCCATACCTCATCAGCAGCCTTACTCACTACCAATAAAGCTTTTTCTTTTGTCTCAGTTTGATGCATGTTCTTACTCATGGCTTCTCCTTAAAATGTCCTCTACTGCTTGTTCAACATTCAATTCATCCATATCTATCCATTGTATACGCTTATCCTTTTTAAACCAAGTAACTTGTCGTTTAGCAAAATTACGAGTATTCTTCTTTAATTTCTCTTTAGCTTCTTCTTGACTTAAATCATTGTTTAAAAAACCTTCTATCTCACTTATACCAAGCATCTTCTTGGCAGTAAGACTTAATTTAGCAGCTACTAAGTCTCTTACCTCCGCAACTGCCCCTTGTTCAAACATTTCATCGGTTCTCTTATTTATCCGCTGATAAAGATTATTACGTTTAAATCTTAAACCAAAAATTTCAATCGATAATTTATCCCAAAGACCACTGGTCTCTTTCTTTTTCGCAGACATTGTTTGACCACTCAATGAATAAATCTCTAATGCCCTTATCACTCTTCTTAAATCATTAGAGGAAATTTTTTTTGCGCTCTCAGGATCAATTTTCTCTAATTTACGATATAGATATTC
>JAGLSH010000056.1 GCA_023135855.1 Candidatus Omnitrophota bacterium | reverse complement strand
CCTTTACTTTTCTCTATATGTTATTCTTCCTCTTGATAAATCATAAGGAGAAAGCTCCAATTTCACTTTATCCCCAGGAAGAATTCTAATAAAATGCATCCTCATCTTGCCAGAAACATGAGCAAGAACAACATGTCCATTTTCCAATTTTACCTTAAACGTTGCATTCGGTAAGGCTTCCACTATCTCACCTTCAACCGCTATTAATTCTTCTTTTGCCATATTAACTTATACTTTTTAAACTAAAAACTAAAAACTAAAAATAGTTTTACTTTTTTTATTTTACGCTGTTAACACCCATGGACCTTTCTTAGTTATCGCTATTGTATGTTCAAAATGAGCTGATAATGAATTATCTTTAGTTTTAGCTGTCCAGCCATCGCTTGAAACATCTACATCAAAACCACCTGATGAAACCATCGGTTCAACAGCAACAACAGAACCCTCAAGTAACTCTTCGCCGCAACCAGCATCCCCAAAATTAGGAACTTCCGGTGGTAAGTGCAAGCTTCTACCTATTCCATGACCAACAAACCTTCTAATGACTGAAAAACCATTCTTTTCTACATACTTTTGAATGGCCGAGCTTATGTCTCCCACTCTCTTACCAGTCTTTATTTGGCTTATTCCCTGTTTAAGCGACTTCTTGGTAGCTTTTACCAACTTTTTTGCTAAGGATGAAACCTTACCTATTTCATAGGTATAAGCAGTGTCAACAAATAAACCTTGGTACTTAATGCCCAAATCAACACTTACTAAGTCTCCACCATTGATCAGCCTCTGCGAAGGAATCCCATGGATTATCTCTTCATTGACTGAAACACAACAAGAAGCCGGATAGTTCATACAACCTTTAAAAGCCGCTTCCATCCCCGGGTATTTACTTAACTCTTGTTCAAAGAACTCTTCAATATCTTTAGTTGAACTTCCTGGTTTTACAAAACTCTTCAGTTTTTTTAAAACCATTGCCGCCACTTTACCTGCTTTACGCATTTTTTCTAAATCTTGGCGACTTAGAGGTTCAATCATTATAATTCTTTTTTTATCCTCTCAAAAATCTCTTTAATATCTCCTCGTCCATCAATTCTAACAAGCTTATTTTTATTTTCATAAAACTCTAAAATTTTATTAGCTTCGTTAACAAACACTGACCAACGCTTCTTTATAACTTCAGGATTATCATCTTTTCTTTGTACTAATTCTTTACCACAGGCATCACAAACACCTTCTTTTTCTGAAGGCAAGCTTACCAAATGATAATTAGCACCACAAGAACCACAGATTCTTCTTTGAGAAAGACGATCAACTATCGTCTGCTCATCAATATCTAAATAAATGACTCTATCAATATCACTGTTTTTCTTAGATAAAATCTCCTCTAATTTCTTAGCTTGATCAAGATTACGAGGGTACCCATCAAGTAAAAACCCCTTATCATCAATATTCTCTTCAATTACTCTTGAAACCAATTCATCAGAAACTAAAGCCCCTCTTTCCATGTGAATTTTTACTTCTTGGCCTAAGCTACTATCTTTCTTAACCGCTTCCCTTAAAATGTCTCCTAAAGATATTTTTCTAACACCAAGAAAATTTGCTAATAGTGTTACTTGTGTTCCTTTGCCTGAACCTGGTGCGCCAAAAAGGATTACTCTCATTTTCTCCCCTTTAAGGTACTGCCTTTAATAAACCCATCGTAATGTCGAACAAGCAATTGTCCTTCAATTTGCTTCATAGTATCGAGAACTACTCCTACCATAATCAAGAGAGTAGTACCACCAAAAAGTGAAGCTAATGCATAAGAAGGAACCTTAAACACATGCATAACAATATTAGGAAATATAGCAATAAAACCAATATAAAGAGCGCCAATAAAAACAATTCGTGAAGCCACAAAATCAAGATAAGTTGCTGTAGGCCTACCTGGTCTTATCCCAGGAATAAAGCCTCCATACTTCTTCAAATTGTTAGATATTTCTAAAGGATTAAATACCATTGCTGTATAAAAATACATAAAAAACATAATCATGGCAACAAAGATGCCATTATATAACAATCCTCTTTGTTGAACTATAGTCTGTAAAAAAGTAAGAAATCCTCCCTTTTGGGGGAAAAACATTAACAATGTAGCCGGAAAAGAAATAACACAGCTAGCAAAAATTATAGCAATTACCCCTGACATATCTAATTTTATCGGCAAATAAGTACTCTGCCCTCCATAAACCTTTCTGCCAACGACGCGTTTCCCATATTGAATAGGGATTCTCCGCTGGGCCTGAGTAAAAAGAACTACTGCCGTAAGCATTGCCAGAAATAAAATCGCTAATGCAATTATTATTGGAGTAGCAATCTGTCTCTTAGTAGGATCAAATGGAGAATAAAGAATCCAAAGCTGGCGCAAAGAAGATGGGATACGAGAAATAATGCTAGTAGTAATAATTATAGATATCCCATTTCCAATACCTCTTTCTTGAATCTGTTCACCTAACCACATAACAAATATCGTTCCGCAAGTTAAGGTAAGTATAGTAATCATTTTAAAGGTTAGCCCTGGAGTAGGAACAATCACAATGCCATCAAAATTTGCTGGATTCTCTAACCATAAAGATAAAAACAATCCTTGCACTCCGCATAAAACAAAAGTGAAATATCTAGTATACTGATTTATTTTCTCATAACCTGCCTTACCTTCTTTAGCTATCCTTTCTAAAGCCGGTACAACACCAGTAAGCAATTGCATAATAATTGATGCTGAGATGTAAGGCATAATACCTAAAGAAAAAATACTCAAACGAGTTAGAGCACCTCCAGTAAAGAGATTGACCATACCAAAAAGCCCCTGACCTTGAGTCTTAGCAAGCTTATCAAAAAATTGAGTTAAAGCAAAAGTATCTACTCCTGCGGTAGGAATAAAACAACCTGCGCGATAAACAACTAATAAAGCTAAAGTTATAAAAATCTTTCGCTTCAGTTCCTCTATTTTAAATATATTACCTACCGAGTTAAACACTCTATGCTTCCTCCGGAAATCTTAATAAGTTCCTCAACCTTAGCAGAAAACTTATCTACTTTAATCACTAATTTTTTTGAAAGTTCACCTTCTATTTTTGCTAAAACTTTAACCGGTTTCTTTTCATCGCGTATTAACCCAAGCTTTTTTAACATCTCAGGATTAATTTCTCCCGCGCCTTTTACTCTTTTCTGGATTTCGCCTAAATTAACTACTTGGTACTCTACTCTTCGAGGGGGTTTAAAACCTCTTTTAGGAAGAGTTCTAGCTAAAGGAAGATTACCTCCCTTAAAACCAGCATAAGGTAATTTCTTACCTGAACGCTGACCAGCGCCTTTATGTCCGCGACCAGCAGTTTTACCAGTCCCACTGCCAGGTCCTCGACCTTTTCTTTTAGGTTTTTTACCTTTTTTGCCTATTTTTGTAATATTAGATAAATTCATTTTTTGTACCCTTTAAGACCTTTTTCGCCACCTATCAAACTCATCAGCCCCTGAAAAGTAGCCTTAACCACATTCACTGGATTAGTTGTATTCTTCAAATTTTTAGTTAATATGTCCTTTATTCCTGCACATTCACAAACTGCTCTTACTGGAGCACAAGCAATAACGCCAGTTCCCTTTGCCGCTGGTTTAAGCAAAATTCCAGCAGCAGAAAATTTTCCAATAATTTTGTGCGGTATGCTTGTTCCTTTCTTATTTATTAAAACTACTTGCTTTCTTGCTTTACTTATTCCTTTTTTTATAGCATCGGCAACTTCATTAGCTTTACCTAAGGCAAAACCAGCCGATGACACTCCATCACCAACAACCACTAAAGCTGAAAACCCTAAGTTCTTACCACCCTTGGTAACTTTAGTTGTTCTATTAATGAAAAGAACTTTTTCAATAAAAGCATTATCTCTATCATCAGTTTTTTTATTTTTATTTCTATTATCCTTCAAAGCTTCAATCCTCCTTCTCTTGCTCCTTCAGCTAATTTTTTCACTCTCCCATGGTATTTATAACCACCGCGGTCAAAGCTAACAGTCGTAACCCCTAAACTCTTAGCCTTCTCAGAAATAATCTTACCAATTTCCTTAGCTGCATCTTGGTTTGTGGTTTTTATCTTCTTATCCTTAAACTCCGCGCTAAGAGTAGAAGAACTCGCTAGCACTTTATCAATAGAATCATTGACCACTTGAGCGTAAATATGTTTTTTGCTCCTAAATACCACTAATCGTGGTCGGCTCTCTACACCCTTAATTTTACGAGCAATACTTTTATGTCTTCTTTTTCTTCCTATTTTTTTCACTTATTTTACCTCGTTGCTTATTCTCTACTTTCTATTTTGCTAATGCCTTTCCTAATTTCTTACGTACTTCTTCTCCTAGGTATCTTATGCCTTTGCCCTTGTATGGCTCAGGAGGATATATTTTTCTTATTTTCGCAGCAAATTCACCAACTTTTTGCTTATCAATCCCTTCAATAAGAATACGAGTAGCAGCCGGAGTTGAAACTTTTAAACCTTCCGGAACATCCCTTTCTACTGGATGAGAAAAACCTACGTTTAAGGCAAGTTTATTGCCTTTCATCTGGGCTTTATAACCTACACCGATTATCTCCAACTCTTTCTTATACCCTTCAGTTACACCTTTTACCATATTGCCGATTAAAACTCTTATTGTCCCATGAAGACTTCTTGATAGCTTTAAATCATTATCTCTGGTAACTGTTAAAATGCTGTCTTTAATCTCTACCTTAATATTTGCCGGGATGTTAAGATCTAACTTACCACCCTTGCCTTCAACAAGGCAAAGATCACCCTCAACCTTAACCTTTACGTCTTTGGGTAATTCTAATATTTGTTTTCCTACTCTTGACATTTTATATCACCAAACCATTCCAATTACTTCGCCACCAAGCCCTTTCTCTTTAGCCTCTCTATCGGTAAACATTCCTCCTGAAGTAGAGATTAAAGTTATTCCATACCCGTTTAAAGCTCTTGGAATATCCTTTCCTTTGGTGTAGACTCTTCTTCCTGGCGTAGAAACCTTTTTTATTTTATCAATAACACTTTTATTGCCGTCATATTTCAAATAA
>JAGLSH010000055.1 GCA_023135855.1 Candidatus Omnitrophota bacterium | reverse complement strand
AGTTTGAGGAGTAAGGCCAATATGTCCCATAACTGGTATCTTATTCTTAATCAACTTCTTAACTACATATTGACAATCACCAAACCACTCTATTTTTACCGCCTCTGCCCCACAATCCATAAACTTAAAAGCATAATCAGCACATTTTCTAGGATCCCGTTGATAAGATGTATAAGGCATATCAGCTACTACCAATGCTCTACTGCTACCCTTAGCTACAGCCTTAGTATGGTTAAGCATCTCACTTAAGCTGAGTTTGCGAGTCTCTTCTATTCCTAAAACTACGTTAGCTAAAGAATCCCCGACTAAAATAACATCAATGCCGGAAGCATCTAAAATTTTAGCAAAAGAATAATCATAGCAGGTAAGCATAGTTATTTTAGCCTTACCTTTTCTCTTCCTGATATCTCCTACACTTATTTTTTTCATCTTATTGCACCAGATTCATAAATCTAATTTTCCAATCACTTTACTTAAAAACATGCACCTGTTCATTCCCATCAACAGAATGAACTAAAAATATTCTCATTGTCGAAGGATTATTAGAAATAAATTTATTTACTCCTTCAAAACCTAAAATTGAAAAAGCAGTCGCCAAACCATCGCTAGTAGTACAATTCTTACTAATAATGCTTACACTAATAAGATTGTTATCTACAGGATATCCTTCTCGGGGATCAATTAAATGTGAGTACTCCCTACCTTCAAAAGTAAAGAACTGCTCATATCCTCCTGAAGTAGCAATCGCTTCATCAGTCAATAATTGTAATCCAAGAATATCTGAAGAGTTATTAGGGTCTTGCACTCCTACTTCCCAAGAAACCCCTTTATTCATACCTAAACAATAAATATCTCCGCCAGCATTAATCAAAGCGCTGCCTATACCTTCTTCCTCCAAGCGCAAAATTGCCTTATCTACAATATAGCCTTTAGCAACTCCGCTTAAATCAATAATTAAACCTTGGCTTTTTATTGTTACTGTCCTCTCTTCAAGATCAATTTCTATTGCATCCATCCCCCCAACTTCCCTTATCTTAGCTATGGCTTCAGGGGTTGGCAATTTTCTTAAACTACCATCAAGAATTAATTCCTTCCAAAATTTATAAAGCGCTCCATGGCTTACATCAAAAGCCCCTTGGCTCAAATTGTAAAGGTCTTGGCTAAGCTTCAATAATTCGATTAGTTCATCTGAGGCTTTGTGAGGCCGATTATAAGTTCTATTCAGACGAGACAGCTCAGATTGCTTATTATATATATTAAAAATTCTATCTAATCTCCTAAATTCCTTATAAACAATTTTTGCTGCTCGTTTATCAGAAGAGCTTATCCTTAAATAAGTGCCTGAAATAACAAATTCATTTTTATATAGAGGCTTAGCGCAAGAAACAAAAATAACTACTATAAATAAACTTATTATTTTTTTACTCATCACGATTCTTAATTTTTTATTAATTTTTTTTATAAAAAGCAGTAACTTTATTTTTTACTCCTCCACGAGAAGTAAATTCTCCAACCACTTTGATTTGGCAAGGCTTTAATACCTTTTTTAAATCTTGGAGAATCCTATTCACAACATGTTCATTGTAAATCTTTACATTTCGAAAAGAATAAAGATAATACTTTAAAGATTTAAGCTCAATAAGCTTTCTAGCAGGAATATATTCTATGACAAGGTTAGCAAAGTCAGGAAGTCCGGAAAAAGGACACAAACAAGTAAATTCATCAGTAGTTAGCTCAGTTGTAATCTTATGTTTAGGATATTGATAGGGAAGAGTCATTAAAATCGAAGGATCTAAATCTTTTGGCGAAAAAATCTTACCGATGATTTTCTTTGCTTTTTCTTCTATTAAAGAGGTCTCTCTGTCTTCATAAATCATAATTAATATTACATCAAACTCTTCATTAATACTACAATTAATATTGAGAAACTAATTGCGGTAAAACCGGGAAAAAATCCGAATTAATCAGATCGTTAAATTCAAAATGATAGCCAAGAAACCTTCCTAAAATATAAAAGAATTCTTCTTCGCAAGATCTACTAACTTTAA
Organism: Candidatus Omnitrophota bacterium; assembly: GCA_023135855.1. Classification (GTDB taxonomy): domain Bacteria; phylum Omnitrophota; class Gorgyraeia; order Duberdicusellales; family 4484-171; genus Susulua. Next base: position 3,100 of record JAGLSH010000055.1, on the reverse strand, counting down.
GTCTGTCAATGAGAGAAAGATCGTTATTTTGGATATAAAGCAAAGATCGACATGCTTGCTTAGTGATTTTCTTCAAGTCACCTACATTTTTCCCACAAACATTACAAACAAGTCCTCCTTTAGCAACACTAAAATAAAACTCATCGTCAAGAGTCTTCTGACACTTCATACAATGGTTAAACTCCGGCTTAAACCCAGAAAGACTTAAAAATTTTATTAGAAAAACATAGAGTACTTTAACTTCATTATCTTGCTTCAGAGAATTCAAGCAATCATTTACCAAGTTAAAAATTTGCAAATTGCCATCCCATAAAGGCATTGTCTTGTCTAGAAGATTTAACAAGAGCGCTCCTACTTTAGCCTTTGGCAAATCTTCTCTTAAATAAGAAAAATCCGAAACTAAATCAGCATGCGAAATAAGCCAAATTTCACTTTTCTTAGGATAAAAAACAAACTCATTAAGAGTAAATATATCTAAAGAAGATGAAAATTCTTTTTTAAAAGTGTAAAAACCCTTAAAAATACCTCTTATCTTACCAAAACGAGAAGTATAAAGAGTAGTAATTAAACTTGTCTCCCTAAAATTATACCTTCTTAAAACAAATCCTAAATCTTTTTCAATCATAATATAGTCTATTTAGTTTATATAGTTATTAGCCTTATCCTTTATCCTTTAATTTCAGAAGTTCTTCCTGCTTTTTCTCCATACGGGCTCTCTTAAGGTTAGTACGATCATCATATCCAATTAAATGCAAAATACCATGGATCAGGTAAAGATTCAATTCATCTTGCCATCTACAATCTAATCTCTTAGCTATCCTAACAGCCTCTTCTACTGAGACTATTACTTCTCCTAAATAATCTGGCTGGAAACTATCAGCTAAGGGAAAAGCTATAACGTCTGTAACTGAAAACTTTTTAAAATATTTTTTATTAAGCTTCTTTATGAAAGCGTTATCACACAAAAGAATTGATAACTTTTTAGAAGAGATATCAAGACAAACGAATATTCTCTTTAAGTCTTTATGTAACTGCTTAAGATTTATTCTCTTTACTTTTTGCTGATTTGTTGTCTCTATTACTATCATCCTTAGGGTAATTTATACGGGTATGAAAAATAGCATTTAAAATACGTATAAAACTTTGTGTAATTTTCTCCAATTCCTTTAAGGTTAGATTGCTCTCATCTAACTCACCTTCCATAAATCTCTTCTTAACTACTTCACGAACCATCTCCTCTATCCTTGAAGGATTGGGCTCCTCAAGCGTTCTCGACAATGCCTCAATTGCATCAGCCAAAGCTACAATAGCTATCTCTTTAATCTGAGGCCTAGGTCCAGGATAACGATATTCTTCTTCATGTTTACCATCAGGTTCTAATTCCTTAGCTCTTTGATAGAAGTAATAAACAAGAGTCCGTCCATGATGTTGAGATATAAAATCAATTATCTTAGGGTTAAGATGGTGTTTAGCTGCTAAATCCACTCCATCTTTTACATGGTTAAAGATAATCAGCTTACTCATTGAAGGTTTTAAATTTTTATGTACATCCCGGTAATTTACTAAATTCTCTACAAAATAATCCGGCTTAACCATTTTACCAATATCATGGTAATAAGCACCTACCCGAGCTAGAAGGGAATTAGCACCAATTGACTCTGTAGCCATCTCGCTTAAATTAGCGACCACTAATGAATGCTGGTAAGTTCCCGGAGCCTCAAGAATTAATTTACGCAACAAAGGGTGATTGAAATCAGACAATTCAAGAAGTGAAATATTAGTAACCACCTTAAATATATATTCAAAAACTGGTAAAATTCCTAATACGATAAAAGAAGATATAACTCCATTGAAAAGGCAAAGTTTTAATAAATTAAAATCCATGCCGGAAAGAACAAAAAAACTTTGCTCTCTCTCCATGAGAAAGGCCACAATAAATTGAACCAATCCAGCAAAAAATCCAGCTCGAATTACCTGGAATCTCCTCCTGATTCGATAAGACAACATTGCCCCTACTAGAGAGCCAGCAAAAAGACTAATACCTACATTAAAATTGCCACCATCTATACTCGCACTTAAAAATGAAATGAATAGAGCTAAAATAAAGGAAAACTCTAAATTGTTAAATAAAAGAGTGACCAACATTATAAAGCCAATGGCAGCAACCCCATATCCAGACATTTTAAAAGTAATTACAGTAAAAAGGGGTATTAAGATTGCTATTGCCCCTAGAATCGAAAGGTTTAAATACGAAGGCAGGTCATCTAATTTTCTAACAAACCTAACATAAACAAAAAGAATCAAAGCTGTGATCAAAAGAGAAAAGTTTATAGCATAAATAAAGAAGATAAAACTTGCGGCAGCAAAAAATATCAGACCAATAAATAGATTATTGAATTTAACTTCCTTCCCTACTATAGGAATCTTCATAGGCTTAGATTATTTTCAAGTCAACTACTTTTCTGATTTTATTAATTTTCACGCTTTTTAATCTAAGGGAACAATCTTTATTTGAGTTCCCGGGTACAATCTATCAGGGCTCTTTAATACATCTGCATTGCTTTCATAAATGAAATTCCACTTTCGTGTTGTTCCATAAAACTTACGAGAAATCTTCTGCAAAGTATCATTGTCCTGGACTACATAATATTGAATTTCTGCTGTTACAACTTCAGCTAGATTTTCTTGTGGCACCGCTTCAATCATTTCCCTATTAGCTAATTCAATATCTATTTCTCCCTCAACCATTTCTCCCCCAATGTCTTCTTCAACTGCTCCTGGTTTAATTTCACGAGGACCAAACTCTACTTCAACTACTGATACTGTACGAGTATCTCCTAATCTATTCTCTCTAACCTCTGTTTCGCACTCTCCAGACATACATCCCTGATTCCCCTCAATCTCAAGATCTTTGCGAGGTTTTTCATTAGTATAGCTTCTCATCGTTAGGCACCCACTCAAAACAATAATTCCAAATAAAAACACTAATTTCCTCATCACTACCTCCCCATTTTTGTTCCCTTATTGTTCTTCTTTTATTAACTCTAAATTTAAGTCTTTTAGCTGATCCTCCTTAATGTAAGAAGGTGCGTCACTAAGA
>JAGLSH010000054.1 GCA_023135855.1 Candidatus Omnitrophota bacterium | reverse complement strand
ATATTCTCGCAGTCGGCGATGATGCTCAATCAATATATTCCTTTAGAGCTGCTGATATAAATAATATTTTAGATTTTCCAAAAACATTTGAGGGAACAAACATATTTAAACTTCAAATAAATTATCGTTCTCCTCCGCCAATACTTTCTATGGCTAATGAAATTATAAAAAATAATGTCAATCAATTCCCTAAAGATCTAGAAGCTATAAAAACAGGTGGTGAAATTCCTTTTGTAATAAAAACAAAAGACGTTTACCAACAAGCTAAGTTTATCGGTCAAAGAATATTAGAATTAAATAATCAAGGTATACCGTTAAAAGAGATTTCAATTCTCTTTCGCTCACGTTTTCAAGCTTTAGAAATAGAAATGGAGTTTCTAAAAAGAAATATTCCTTATATTGTCCGCGGCGGTTTACGCTTCTTTGAGCAAGCACATATAAAAGATGTCTTGGGTTACTTAAGAATAGTCGTCAATCCTCAAGATGAACTTTCTTTTAAGCGGACTCTTTGTCTGCAAAAAGGAATTGGAAGAAGCTATGCCAATAAAATATGGGATAATCTAGTTAATAAAAAAAAGAGTATCTCAGATGTTACAAGTAGCTTAACAAAAAGGATACGTATAGGTTTCCAAGAGTTTGCCTCCACTTTCCAAGCTTTAGAAAAAATAACAAGCCCAGAAGAGGCTTTAAGAAGAGTAATAGAAAGCTATAAAAATTATTGCTATTTATCTTTTGACAATGCTGATGAAAGAATTCTTGATTTAGAAGAGTTGGCTAAGCTAGCTTCCACCCATTCAACAATAAAAGAATTCTTGCTTGATTTTAGTTCTTTTGAAGAATTCAAAGGTGAATCTTTACTTAATGCTCATACAAAAGGTGATACCTTAGTTCTTTCTACAATCCACCAAGCCAAAGGATTAGAATGGGACGTTGTCTTTATTATTGGATTTTGCGAATATAGTTTTCCTCACCCCAAAGCTCAAATTAGTTCAGCCGCCATAGAAGAAGAAAGAAGATTATTTTACGTAGCTACAACCCGTACTAAATCTATGTTACATATAACCTATCCTCAAACAAAATATACCTTTAAAAATGGTCTAATTATCGCCAGACCATCAATGTTTCTTTATGAATTACCACCTCACGTATATGAAGAAATGATATTGGAAGAAGAACAAGGAGTAGGTATCCTATGAATAAAAAACCAAAAAAATTGCCTTCGTCAATAAACTCGTACAATTTTCGCAGTGGTATCCGTCATACACTTTCCTATACTATAAAAGAACTGATAATCGCTTTGAGAGAAAAGAAGTTAACTTTATCTTTAGCAGAATCCTGCAGCGGTGGCTATGCTTCATATCTTCTGACAAAAATTTCTGGAGCATCAAAAGTTTTTAAAGGCGCAGTGGTGGTTTATTCTTTAGATACAAAAACTAAACTTTTTAATATTCCCTCCTCTCTTCTGGAAAAAACTCAAGGAGTATCAAAAGAAGTAGCTTTAAAATTAGCTACTGGAGTAAAAGGCAAATTTAATTCTGACATTGGTGCTTCTATAGTAGGATTTGCCGGACCAGGAGCAAAAACAAAGACACAATTAGGCACCACTTTCATAGCTTTGGTCAGTAAAAATAAACAAAAAATAAAAAAAATAATTATTAAAGGAAGCAGAGATTCTGTAAGAAAAAAAATAAGTGCTGATTTAATAAACCTACTTTATAAAACATATGCTTAGAATCTGATTCTAACCCTCTTAAATCATGAGAGCTTTCATAGCCATAAATTTATCTGAAGAAACAAAACAAAAAATAGTAAAGTTAGAAAATAATTTTAAAAAGCATGACTTGTCTTTTAAATGGGTGAACCCTGATAATCTTCATCTAACCTTAAAATTCTTAGGAAATATTAATCAAGAGCAAGCTGAAAAAGTAAAAGAAATAATTACTAAGGTGTCTATTAAATTTACTTCTTTTGAAACAAATTTAAAAAGTTTTGGATTTTTTCCCAATAAAAAAAAACCAAAGGTATTTTTTATCAGCCTTGATAAAGAAAAACTTCTTTTAGATATTGCCGAGAAGTTGGAAAAAAGGTTGGAAACATTAGGTTTTATGAAAGAGAATAGATTCAAATCCCACATCACCTTAGCCCGAATAAAAGATTTAAAAAATATTGATAAGCTTATGGCAGAACTTGCAAACACTCAATTAAGTGGTCAACTATTTGTCGACTCAATAATTCTTTATGAAAGTAATCTCACCAAGGAAGGACCAATTTATGGGAAAATTTTCAAAAGTAGTATGACTGCCTGAATAATTAAACTGGAATAAATTCCTGCCACTAAATCATCACCTACTACTCCTACAGCTCCATGGATACATTCGATTTTATTTGCCGGAGGAATTTTGATCATATCTAACATCCGGAAAAGAAAAAAAGCAGGAATTATGAACTCTATTTTCTTAGGCACATAAAGAAAAGTAATCAACATGCCTGAAAAATCATCAATAACTATTTTCTTGCAATCTTTTATTTTAAATATTTTCTCAGCTCTTGATGAAACTGGAAAAGAAATAATTACAGAAACAATAGTAAAAATTAAAAAATGGGTTGGATTTCCAATAAGAAGAAAAACTAAAACCGCTATTATACAACCAGCTGTCCCTGGCATAAAAGGAGTAAGGCCAACTCCAAAAACTGTTGCCAATTGTAAACTAATATTATCAACTAATGATTTTTTCTTTACCATTGTCCTTTCCTTCTTTTTCCTTTATCTTTCTTCCTTTGTCTTTCTTCCTTTATCTTTTTCTCTTTGCCCCATCTCCAATTATCACTTATCACTTATCAATTATCAATTATCAATTATCTACTTTATCCTTTTTCCTTTATCCTTTATCCTTTAGAATGTCCTTATAGCTTTGCGATTTACCCAAAAATAATATACACCTGAAAAAACAGTGATAATTACAATATACCCCATAATTAATGGAATAATTTTTTCATAAAGAAAGGGAACAATCGCGCTTTCAGGGATAGTTTTTGAAAATATAACAGCAAAGAAAATAACAAATATTCCAACAACTTGGGAAACAGTTTTATGTTTACCAAATTTTTTTGCTTCTAAAACAATTCCTTTGTTTAATCCATATAATCTTAAGCCAGTAATAATAAATTCTCGAAGCATTATCAAAATAACCATCCAAGAATTTACAATTCCTAATTCTATAAAAGCACAAAATACTCCAATAATAAGTATTTTATCAGCAATCGGATCTAAAATCTTACCTAAATCTGATATTAAATTTCTTTTTCGGGCTATGTATCCATCGAAAAAATCAGTTAGAGAAGCAAGCCCAAATAAAATAAGAGCAATTATAAGAGAAGACAAGTTATCCTGCAGTATAAAACCTATACATACAAAAGAAAGAATGATTCGTAAAATTGTAAGCTTATTAGGAAGATTCATATTTCTAATTACTTAATTTGAAAACTATATAAAATCATTATACTTACTAGTTAATAGGTATATGGGTTTATGGGTTACATTTTACCTTCTTCCCCGGCAACCCATTCACTCATCAGCTCATTAACTATACAAACAATATAAACTAAATAAACCCTATACTCCAATAAGATCGTAACCAAGACAATCAATTATCTTGGCTTTATAAAAATTACCTACTTTTAAACCCTTCTTTCTTAAAAATACCATCCCATCAACATCAAGAGCATCATATTGACTTCTACCTACAAACATACCAGAATCTTTATCTTCAATGAGGATATCTAATTCTTTATTAAGAAATCTCTTATTCCCCTCTCTTGCTATTTCTTGCTGCTGCTCCATTATCTCCTTAAAACGTCTTTTCTTCGTGCTATGATGCACTTGTGGTCGCATTTTATAAGCTTGGGTACCTTTCTCTTGTGAATATATAAATGCTCCTAGGCGATCAATCTTAATATATTTTAAGAAATCTAACAACTCTTTGAATTCTTTTTCACTTTCAGTAGGGAAGCCAACAATAACTGAACTTCTTATAACACATCCAGGAATTCTTTTTCTAATCTTATCGATAAGATCAATAATTTCTTTCTTAGCAATCCCTCGATTCATTAACTTTAAAATTCTATCATTGATATGCTGAATAGGCAAATCAATATATTTACAAATTCTTCCTTCCTTGGCTATTATATTTATTAAAGAATCATTAAAGTGTTTAGGATGAGTATAGATTAGTCTTATCCATTTTATTTCTTTAGTTGCTCTTAGAATCCCCTTTAAGAGGCTTGCTAAATCCTCTTTACCCTTAAGATCTTTACCCCAGCTAGTAATATCTTGGCCAATAATATTTAATTCTCGCACTCCTTTTTTTTCTAAATCTTTGGCTTCTTTTATGACTTCACTCTTAAACTTACTGCGTAAGGGACCTTTTATTGAGGGAATAGCGCAAAAGCTACATCTGTTTAGGCAACCCTCACATATTTTTAAAAATCCTATTGATGATAAAAAAAGTGACTTATCTCTTTTAACAAAATCCTGTCTAAATTCTACTACCGACTGCCAAGAATCTACCAAAGGATAAGCCTTCTCTAATTCTTCTTGGTATCTTTTTACTAAACACCCCATTACCATTATTTTCCCTACTCTATTTTTTTTCTTTAAATCTATGGCCTCAGATATTATTTTTATAGATTCTTCCTTTGCCTTATCAATAAAACCACAAGTATTTACAATAAGTAAATCTATTGTTTTAATTTTATTTTTTTTATCTGTAAATAAAGATACTGAGGGTAGGAAACGGTAACCTAACTTAGAAAATTCAAGGATAATAATTTCTGAATCGTAGGAATTACGAAAACAACCCAAGGAAATAATAGAAAAGGTCTTCCCCATATTATTTATCTACCACTATCCCTGAAGGTGTTATTTTTAGACTTTTTATTGGTTTACGTAATGAAGTTAAGGTAGGTATTGGTTTTCCATTCACTTCTAGAGCAATTGCTGAGCCATCACGAATTTTAAGTTCTATCTCCTTATCCCCTCGCCAGGTCTCTATCGCTCCTTTCTTAAACAGTCCTTTGAAAAGAAGCTTTCCGTCAACTATAACCTTCAAAAAACAATTCTTCTTGGCAGTTAAGGTTGCAACCATTTCTTCTCCTTCTAAAAAGACTGGTGCTGCCTCAGAATTTCCTTCTTTTTTCTCTACTGTCTTAACACTCTTAGGTCCAGTAAACAATTTTCCAATTTTTCCAACAACAAAACTACTAAA
>JAGLSH010000053.1 GCA_023135855.1 Candidatus Omnitrophota bacterium | reverse complement strand
TGGATAGGTGTGTAAGTAATATTCCGATTATCAAATGATATTTGGCCAGCATCAGGAGAAATGATTCCCACCACCATATAAAAAGTAGTAGTCTTACCCGCTCCATTAGGGCCAAGCAAACCCACAACTTCTCCTCTCTTTACTGACAAAGACACATTACTTACTACTGTCTTATTGCCATAAGATTTAGTTAAATTATCAACTTCTAAAAGCCGCATTATTTAAAAAGGCTCAAGCCCCCCTCGCTATCAGAATAATATATTACTCTTGGTCGTCCCTCAAGGAGTATTTTTTGCTCCTTACTCAAATAAGTTGCTTTTTGTGAAAAAGTAACATTACTGCCTTGTATTATCTTAACATTCCCTTCAGAAATAATTTTCACTATTTCTTTACTCTCGATATCAAAAAATAAAGTAGCCTTATCTGAATACAACTTACCTTCTTGGTTAGCAACTACTACATCTTGATTAAAAATCGCTTTCCCTTTATTGTATTCAATTTCTAAAGGACCGCTACAAACTGCTGTAGTAACGCCCTTATTCTCTTTATCCGGCAGCGTTACCCTTACATCCTTTTTAAAAGCAGCTGTTTTAAGTTCAGTATCTGCAGTAAGACCAGTTGATTCTATCTGCATTAAATCTCTAGTAGTCTTTATCCAATCATCAGTTTCAATGCGATTCTGTTCTCTCTGCCACCTCAATGAATCGGTTTCTAAAGTTGCTCCCTCTTCATTCTCAATATGGACATTACTTTTAAGAGATACATCCATATTCTCTTTATTTAACGTCGCCTCATCAGAAGTAATTAAAATAGTGTCCTCTTCTGTATAATAATTTGCTTCCATGTCATTAATATCAACAAAATTATCGCGTATGGTAGCAGTTTTACCCTTTACTTCCCAATCCTGAGTACCATCATCTTTAATGTTAGAAAGATAAAAATCATTAATTTTCTGTTGCGAATAAGCCTGAATGCTCATAAATGCAAACAACAAAAAAATAATAATTACGGTTGGTCTTCTTGAAAACATATTAATATATCAAATTACGCTTCAAAGTCAACTACTTAATGAAGATTCTTAATAATTTTATAAATTTTTTTCTCTAAATTCTGAGATTCAAAAATTAAGTCCACCACCTCTCGCACAGCTCCTTCTCCACCTTTTCTCTTGGTAACATACTTAGCAGCCTTTCTGACTGCTAAAGGTGCATCCGGCACCGCTACTGAGGCCCCAACTTTCTCAATCAAACCTAAGTCTATCCAATCATCACCAACAAAACAAATTTCACTCTCTTTAACCTTGTATTTTTTCTTAATTTTCCCTAAAACACTTTCTTTGGGAAGAATACCTCCAATCACTTCAACTACCTTCATATCTTTAGCTCTTCTCATAAGCATCGGTGACTTTCTAGCTGATAGAAAAATAGTTTTAATTCCTAGTTTGCTAAGAAGGAACACTCCTAGTCCATCTTTAACGTTGAAAATTTTAAGTTCTCTATCCTGACTATCATAAATTATTTCTCCCTTAGTCAAAACTCCATCAACATCTAAGATAAGCAACTTCACACTTTTAAATAAAGTCTTTGTATTTTTCATTTCCTTTGCCTTTAAATTAGACTACTCCAGCAACAATCAAATCCTGAATATCAAGCATTCCGGTCGGATAATAATTTTTATCGACTACTGGAACTTCATCAATCTTCTTTTTCTCTAAAATCTTTAAAACTTCTGAGGCTAAATCATTATCGCAAACTGTTATTGGGTTCTTAGTCATAACCTTTTTAATCTTTTCTTCCAAAAGATTAGGATACTTCTCTAAATTTCGACGTAAATCCCCATCAGTAAATATCCCAATTAATTTTTTATTGCCATTAACAATAGTAGCAGCTCCAGCATGAGCAGTTGTTATTTTTACAATAACTTCTTTAACTAAAGCATTCTCGCTAACAATAGGATTAGATTTCCCCTTACGCATAATATCTTTAACCTTAAGCAATAATTTCCTTCCCAGAGAACCTCGAGGATGAAAGAAAGCAAAATCTTTCTCTTTAAAACCCTTTATTTTCTGCAGAACTACAGATATCGCATCACATATTGCCAGCATTGCCGTAGTAGAAGTAGTCGGAGCTAGACCTAAAGCACAAGCTTCTTTATCTACTTTGACATTAACTACACTATCAGAATAACAAGCAAGATTAGATTTAATATTTCCAGTAATAGCAATTATTTTTGCTCCAATCTTTTTTATAAAAGGAATTAAATTCTTTATCTCATCAGTCTCTCCGCTATAAGAAAGAACTACCACCACATCATCCTCGCGCACACTACCTAGGTCTCCATGAACTGCTTCAGCAGCATGAAGCCAAAATGATGAAGAACCAGTAGAAGAAAGGGTAGCTGAAAATTTTTGTCCAATAATTCCCGCCTTACCCATACCTGTTACTACAACTCTGCCACGACAGCTAGATATAGCATCAATCACCTTTACAAAGCTATTGTTTAAATTACGGCTTAAATCATCGATGCCTTTTTTCTCTGTTTTGAGCACTTCTTTTGCCCATTTTATGATTTCTTCTTTATTATTTTTCTTCATCTATTGCCTCTTTTATTCTTAAAATACTCTTAACTAAATTTTCAATCTTAGCTAAAGGCAGAGAGGTATAAGCGTCTGATAAAGCCTGAGAAGGCTTCGGATGTGTCTCGATAAATAAACCATCCACACCACAAGCTGCTGCTGCCTTAGCTAAACCAAAAGCAAACTCTCTATCTCCGCCTGAAACTCCTCCCTTTGATGAAGGGCTTTGTAAGGAGTGAGTGACATCATAGATTATTGGGTATCCATATTTTTTCATAATTAAAAAAGAACGAAAATCAACGACTAAGCTATTATAGCCAAAACAACTTCCTCTTTCAGTAATAAAAATCTTTTTATTCCCTGTTGCTTCAACTTTCTCAACTATATGCTTAATATCAGCCGGAGAAACAAATTGACCTTTTTTTATATTTACAATCTTCTTAGTTTTTGCTGCTTCTACAATCAAATCAGTTTGTCGACAAAGAAAAGCCGGTATTTGGATTATATCCAAAACATCTTTGACATCTTTTATCTGGCTAACACAATGCACATCGCTTAAGATGGGAACTTTTAGCTTAGATTTAATCTCTCCTAATATCTTAATTCCCTTAGTTAATCCCACTCCTCGAGGAGACTTAATTGAAGTACGGTTAGCCTTATCAAAACTTGCCTTAAAAATAAAACGTACGGGAAGATTTAAAAATAGATCCTTTAAATAAGAAGCAATATCCATTGTTTGACTCTTGTTCTCAATAACGCAAGGACCAATAATAAAAGTCAATTCTTTTTCTACTTTAGACATGCTAAACTCTCTCCATTTTAAATATTTTTCCGCTTAGATAAAAGACTCTCAACTTTATATAAATCATCTTCAGTGTCAACGCCGCAAGAATCAAATTGAGTTTCGACAACTTTTATTTTGTAGCCAGCTTCCAATACCCTTAATTGCTCTAATTTCTCTGCACATTCTAGTGAAGATACAGGAAGATTCTTAAAAGTATAAAGAAAATCTTTAGTATAAGCATAAATCCCTAAATGCTTATAATATGTCGACGCACTATTCTCGTCTCGATGAAAAGGAATCGGAAAACGAGAAAAATAAATCGCATAATCTTCCCGCGTTGTCACAACCTTAACAACATTAGGATTATTTATCTCATCATCCTGATTGATCTTCGTCTTAACTGTAGCTATAACTAATTCCTGACCTGAAAGCATTTCTTGAGCTAACCTATCAATTATTGAATGATGTATAAGCGGCTCATCAGCCTGAATATTTAGAACAATTTTAGCATCAATATCTCGAACAGCTTCAGCTATTCTATCAGTACCTGAAGAATGATCTACAGATGTTAAGACAACCTCAGCGCCAAACTTTTCAGCTTCTTTTTTCAAATCAACATGGTCGCAAGCAATAATTAACCGATCTAAGCTATGAGAAGCAGATGCATTCTCCCAAGTCCATTGCAATAAGCTCTTATCGCATATTCTACGCAAAAGCTTAAACTCAAGCCTAGTTGATTCATATCGTGCTGGTATCACACCAATCACATTGAACTTAGTTTCCATTAATCGCCGTATTGAGCTCTTTTTTGGTTAAAGTTGCTGCTCCTAACTTACCGACTACAACTCCAGCAGCAAAATTAGCAATTATTGCCGCCTCTTTATAAGTTGCCCCAGCAGTTAAAGCTAAAGTAAAAACAGAAATTACAGTATCTCCAGCTCCACTAACATCAAAAATCTCTAAAGCTGCTGTTGGTATATGATGGCAACTCTCACCAAAGAACAGCATCATTCCGTCTTCTCCTAAAGTAATTAGCAATGCTTTAGGATTTAACCTTTTCATAATTATTTTACCTAAGAAAGGAATCTGGCTCTTACTTCTTATCTTGGTTCCAGCCGCAGCCTGGGCTTCTTTCAGGTTAGGAGTAAGCACAGTTACATTTTCATAATAATCAAAATGCTCTTCTTTGGGATCAACAGTGATTATCATGTTTTTTTTTCGGCACAAATCTATTAGCTCTTCAAGCAATGACGGATTTATTACTCCTTTACCGTAATCCTCAACGATTAGGGCATCAAAATTATCTAAATTTTTCTTAATTTTATTAAAAACTGATTTATTTGTGCTTTCCGAAAGAAATTCTAATGACTCCCAATCAACCCTTACTATCTGCTGATGATGAGCCATTATTCTAGTTTTTAAGGTAGTTGGTCTTTTGCTATCTTTAACAATTAGCTTCGTACAAATACCGTATTGACCAATATGAGAAAGTAAAGTTTTACCAAAATGATCTCGACCGACAACCCCACAAAGGCTCACCTTTGCCCCCATAGCACTAAGGTTGAGACCGACATTGGCCGCCCCTCCAGGAACAAAATTCTCCTGGTTAGCCCAAACTACTGGGACCGGAGCTTCTGGAGAAACCCGATCAACACTACCAACAATATGATGATCAAGAATCAAATCCCCAACAACCAGTATCCTCTTATTCTTAAACCGTGAAACAATATTGTTTAATTTCTTCTTCATGATTATCTATCTTTAAGATTGAAATTGAAGCTCCACCAATATGACAAACAATTATACCATTCTAATAGAAAAAATCTACAATAAAACTAGATAATTTAAAGAAAGGCACTAGAGACCGTATCAGAGAAACAAAAACCTTTCTTGCTCAAATAAACCCCTATTATCCTGCCTTTTTCTTTTTTGTACTTAAGTAAACCATCTTTTGAAAGGTCATCTAAAGCTTTAG
>JAGLSH010000052.1 GCA_023135855.1 Candidatus Omnitrophota bacterium | reverse complement strand
TCTAAATACTCATAAAATTTCAAGAAATTTTATTGAGGATGTTTCGAACTAAGTTCGACTAAGACTTTTTAAACCTCCTAAAACAACCCATAAAAAAGTCGAGTCTCACTTACCAATACAAAAATTGCTAAAAATACTTTCCAGAATCTCCTCTGAAAAAACTTCACCGCTAAGCCTTCCTATATTATCTAAACATATTTTCAACTCAATATTTATAAAATCTATCGGTCTTGATTCCTCCAGAAATACTCTTATCTGATTAAGACTTGATCCTACTTCCTGTAAAATATGTCTTTGATGCTGACTTAGGAAAACAATATTCTCGCGATCTACTCCTTTCTTATAAACCATTCTATAGACTGCTTCTTCTAGGTCGCCTAATCCCTTACCCTCTAAAGCACTCATTTTTACTATCACTTGATCTTTGGGTATTTTTCCCTGATCCAGACGTTGGATGAGATCACTCTTATTTATTATAAATATTACATTTTTATTTTTTACTTTCTCAAAAAGAAACAAATCATTCTCACTCAAACGCCTTGACCCATCAAAAACAAGAATAACCAAGTCAGACTCTGAGAAAATCTTTAAAGTCTTCTTTAGAGCTTTCTTAGTAATTAAATCTTTGGGCTCAAGGATCCCAGCAGTATCGTAAATCCGTAAAGAGACTCCTTTTATATTTATAGTCTCTTCAATAACATCTCGAGTAGTACCAGAGGATCTGCTAACAATAACTCTCTCTTCTTTAAGCAAACAATTAAAAAGAGTAGACTTACCCACATTAGCCTTACCACAAATAACACACTTAAGCCCTTCACGTAAAATCTCAGCTTCCCGACTACCCTCAAGAAGATTGCCGACTTTATTAATTAAACTATCAATTCTTTTTTTTAATTTTAAAGAAGAAATATCTAATTCATCCTCAGGAAAATTTATCGCACTCTCACTCTGGATAAACAATTCTTTTAGCTCTTCTTTTAATCGCTTTACTTTTAAAGTTGCATCTCCTCTTAATTGAGAAGTTGCTAAGGCAAGAACGTCTTCGCTTTTAGCATCAACAATCCCTCGAATACTCTCAGCTTGAAGAAGATCAATCCTCCCACCGACTAAAGCCCGATAAGTAAACTCACCTGGCAAAGCTAGTCGAGCCCCTTGTTTTAATACTAACTCTAAAATCTTATTTACTACTGCTATTCCTCCATGCGAAGAAATTTCAATAATATCTTCCTTGGTATAAGTAGATGGTTTACGCATAACACTTAATAAAACCTCATCTATCATTTTCCTCTTTTCACCCTTAGTCTTTGTCCTCTGTTTTTTACTTTCTTTTCCCTCAACAATCCAGCCATAGTGAAGAGTGTGAGTTTTTACTGACTTAATATTTTTCTTTTTATGGAACTTAAAAAGTTTAGATCCAATTACTAATGCTCCTGGCCCTGAAACCTTAATTATTCCTAAAGCTGATTTGCCGGGAAAGGTAGCAATGGCAGCAATGGTATCTCCTAATTTATAATCCTTTAATTTAAATTCACGCATAATAAGGGTATTTTATAGGTAATTACTAAAAAATCCAGTTTCTTTTACTTATCTCCTATTTTCAGGTTACAGAAGCTTTTTAGCCTCACTTACCAAAAATAAAGAGCCACTAATAACAATAACTCCCTTATCTTGATACTTGTTCTTAGCTTCTCTTAAAGCTTCAGCTATATTTTTAGTTAAACAAACATTTTTGTCTTTAATTATTCTCCTAATTTCCTCCGGATTCCTAGAACGAGGGCTGCTAAAGCCAGTAAGAATAAGATAGGAGTAATCTATTTTTTTAATCATTTTCTTAGCATCTTTATCCTGAGCGCAAGCAAATATTAAAATAATTTTTCGCCTCGGAAAATACCTTTTTAAACTGTTTCCCAAAACTGTAAATGAAGAAAGATTATGCGCAATATCAAGAACAATCAAAGGTGATTTACTAACCACTTCAAATCTCCCGGGGAGATCCAACACTCTAAGCCCCCGGCTATACTCTATTTTCTTATTTATTAATCCTTTTCTCTCTAATAAAAAAAGAGTGGCTAAAGCCAAAGATGCATTTTCAACCGGGTGTTCCCCTTTAAGATTAATTTTTAAATCTCTTAAAATAAAATCATTAAACTTAAAATTAAAAAGAGTATACTCTTGTTTAAATCTTATATTTTTAATTTCAAAATCTCTTTTTAAGAGAAAAAGCGGTGCATTTGCTGCCCGAGATTTATTTTTAATCACCCTTAAGGCAGCTGTCCGCTGAGATGAAGATACTAAAGGTATATTTTTCTTTATAATTCCGGCTTTTTCATTTGCAATTTCAGATAACTTCTTCCCCAACTTATCTGTATGATCATAACCAATATGAGTAATTATGCTAATCAAAGGATTGACTACATTAGTAGAATCTAATCTACCTCCTAGGCCGGTTTCCAAAACAACAAAATCTACTCTTTCCTCAATAAAATACTTAAAAGCAACCGCTGTAATAATTTCAAAAAAAGTTACTTGACCTAATTCTTGAGAAATTTTTAGATTTTTTAGATCACTTTGGAACCTTTCAACGATTTTAATAAAATCACTTTTAGAAATTAAATTACTTTGAACTTTAGACTTTGAATTTTTAACTATTTTAATTCTTTCTCTAAAATCAAAAAAATGCGGTGAAGTAAATAGTCCAGTCTTAAAGCCTGATGCAGCAAGCAAAGAAACTAAAAAATGAGCAGTAGAGCCTTTGCCCTTTGTGCCAGCGATATGAATAACTCTTAAATTCTGATAAGGAATTTTTAAATGCTGGAGCAAGAGATACATTCTCTCTAGTTTAATTACATGCTGATAAGGAAAATGAGAAACTAACTCATAATTCAGGAAAGAGTCTAAATAGTCTTTTGCTTTTCTGTATTTATCAATCATTTTCAAACTTATGAGTGGGTATGCAAGTGAGTGAAAAAATGAATTAATCTATGCTGATTAACTCATTATTCTTCTGCTTATTTTAGCTTTAATGGCGGAAGTGGCGAATACCTGTAAAAACCATACTTATACCTAATTTATCACATGCTTCTATAATATCTTTATCCTTTATTGAGCCTCCGGGTTGAATTATAGCTCTAACTCCTCTCTTATAAGCAACCTTTATTGAATCGTCTTTAGGGAAAAATCCATCGGAAGCTAACACAGCTAAACTCTGAGAAGTTTCAACTTTACTCAAGGCTATCTTTACTGATCCAACCCTTGAAGGCTGGCCTCCTCCAATACCTAAAACAGAATTATTCTTAGCTATAACAATGGCATTAGATTTTACCCACTTAACAACTTTCCAGGCAAAGATTAAATCTTCAAGCTCACGCTGAGTAGGCTTCTTGCGAGTTACTACTTTTAAATTACTCTTATCTAAAGTTAAAGAATTCCGACTTTGGACAAGATAACCAAACACAGTAGTTTTTACATCTTTATATTCAGACTTTTGAGCGAAGTCAGCTTCAAGAACTCTAAAATTTTTCTTAGTTGAGAAGATCTTTAAGGCTTCTTTAGAATAAGAAGTAGCAATAACACACTCTTTAAATTCACTGGCTAAAATTCCTTTGGCAGTCTCTTTATCTACTTTTTTATTTAAAGCAATAATTCCACCAAAGCTAGAAATTTTATCAGCTTGATATGCTTTTTTGTAAGCTGTAGCCAATTTTTTATCAGCTCCAACTCCACAAATAGAAGCATGTTTAACAATAACAGCTGCAGGCTCACTAAATTCTTTTACCTGCTGCATAGCTGTATCTAAATCTAAGAAATTATTATAAGATAAAGTTTTACCCTGAAACTGTTTAAATTTTACATTCTTAAAATCAATTACTTTATATAAAGCACTTTTTTGATGAGGGTTCTCACCATAACGCAAAGAATGAGCTTCTTCTAAATTCCAACTAAAAACATCCTTACCTTTAAAATAATTACAAATAGCATTATCATATTCTTTGGTAGCATAAAAAGCATCTTCAGCCAAACTTTTCAAAGTTTGATCAGATACAAATCCTTTATTTTTCTGAAGTTCACCTAGAATTAATTTATATTGCCGAATATCACTAATGCAAGCAACATTCTTAAAGTTTTTAGCTGCTGACCTAATCATTGACGGTCCACCAATGTCTATATACTCTATCATTTCATCCTCACTCAAGCCCTCTTTTACTTTTTCAGCAAAAGGATAGAGATTAACCACTACCATGTCAATTGGCCTTATATCTAAACCTTTTATCTCCTCCATATGTAAAGGATGTTTTTTATTAGCTAAAATTCCTCCAAAGACCTTAGGATGGAGAGTCTTTACTCTTCCTGAAAGTATCTCAGGAAAAGAAGTTAAAGACGCAACATCTTTAACCGACACCCCAGCTCTACGCAAGAGAGTAGCCGTCTTACCTGTTGAAATTATCTCAGCTCCGAGCTCTACTAATTTTCTAGCAAAGTCAGCTATTCCTTTTTTATCCCAAACACTAATTAATACTCTTCTAATCTTTAGCATAATTACACATTAAACCTTATATCAACTATATCCCCTTCTTCAACAATATAATCTCTATCAACTATTTTTACAAGCCCCCGTGATCTAGCTTCAGCCATATTAAAAAAACTATCTAGATCTTTACAATTAGTAATCTCAGCTTTTATAAACCCTCTCTTTAAATCACTATGGATTTTACCAGCAGCCTCTAGTATACTCTCTCCCTTATCCACATTCCAAACATGAACTTCTTTTTTACCGGCAGTAAAAAACAAAAGCACCTCAGCTTTGCCAATAAGTTTTTCTATTAACTGATTAATGTCCCCTACTTCATTTACTTCTAAGCAAGGTTTACTAGTAACTAATTGTAATAATTTAAAAGTTTCTATTTCACTAGAAGTGAAATCACCATCACAAAGCAATTTCTCTTCTTCTAAAAAATTTTGAGCGTTGATGAGAGCGGCTTTCTCACTTTCGTCTTCAACCTTAAGAAGTCTTTTCTCTATTTTCTCTAAATCAATTACAATCAAATCTAACTTTTTGCTTTGATCAAACATAATTGCATCAGCAATTTCAGGTTCACTATCAACAAATTCAACTGAGTAGAGAGATACTTTTTGAGGTTCAAATTTCTTAATTAATTTTTCGGCCCACTCAAGTTTATACTTATGTTTGCCTGGATCAATTTCAAGACCAAGATTAAATATTTTCATTATACATGCTTCTCCTCTTTAGCTTGTTTTGCTTTCTCAGCAATTCCTTGGGTAACCCGACTAGGTACAATATCATAGTTAGAAAAACTCATTGAATAGCTACCGCGTCCGCCGGTAACTGA
>JAGLSH010000051.1 GCA_023135855.1 Candidatus Omnitrophota bacterium | reverse complement strand
CGAAGAGAAACTCTGACTTCTGTGATCTCCATAGAACTTACCTCCTTTTATTACCAGGTGCCTTAAAAAGTATTAACTTTAAATACTTCCCATTCCTTAGGTACTAGCCTCTTTACCTTAGATAAAGAACTAATATCACCAACTGTATAAAAAGCGCTACCCGATCCAGTTACTTTAGCAAAAATACCACATTCATCTAAATGCATCTTTGCTAACCGTAATTCAGCATAAAGCGAAAGAGCTCTCTTCTCCAAAGCATTAAAAACGTTTTTCCTTATCAAAGAGATATCCTCTTTCTTCAAAGCGTACCGCATTATATTATCATTATTAAAAAAATTTGTCAATTCTACCCCGTTAGAAGTTTTACTTCTAACGGGGTGAACTCTCATGCCACTATAAACCTTTTTAGTAGATATAAATATACCCGGCCAAATAATAAAATGGCTGAATTTCTTCTTTATCGCCAAAGGAGTTACTTTTTCACCTCTGCCTTCTAGAAAAGCAAATTGACTTTGAGAAAGAAAAAAATTAACATCACTGCCTAGTCGCTTACCTAACAAGTATAACTCTTCTCTTCTTAATTTTAAATTAAAAAGCTTATTTAATCCTATAAGAGTAGAAGCAGCATTAGATGACCCTCCTCCTAATCCAGCGCCTATCGGTATTACTTTTTTAAGGAAAATATTAAAACCAAAAGGAATTTTAAATTTCTTCCTTATCAGCTGTACAGCTTTAACTATCAAATTATCATCAGTCTCAAGACTCTTGATGTTTGATGATACTTCTACTATTGGAGCTTTGATTGTTTTAATTGAAATTTCATCAGACAAAGAAATGCGTTCAACAATACTCTCTAAACGATGAAACCCATTGGGATACTTCCCTTTTATATTGAGGTAAAGGTTTATCTTGGCCGGACTTAAAACTTTAATTTCACTGCCGCAAAAATTCTTGTGCTTTTTCAGCGATATTATTAGCGGAGAGACCATAAAAATCCATTAACTCCTGAGGTGAACCGGATTGACCGAATTCATCTTCTATTCCTATGGGTTTTACCTGCGTAGGACATTTTTGAATCAACACTTCAGAAACAGCTGAAAAAAGACCTCCAGTAGTTTGATGTTCTTCGCAAACAAGAATCTTTTTATGCTTCTTGGCAATACTTACCAATAAATCATCATCAATTGGTTTTATAGTATGAAGATTCACCACTGTTGCCGAGATTCCTTTTTCTTTTAACATTTTACTCGCTATTAACGACTCATTAACCATAATGCCACAGGTAACTATTGCTAAATCCTTGCCTTGTTCAATTATCTGTCCTTTCCCGAAAATAAAATCGCCCTGGTTAGAGATAGTAGAACTTTTTGAACGACCTAAGCGGACATAGAAAGGTCCTGGAGTTTGATAAGCAGTAATAATTGCTTCCTTAGTTTGTGGGCCATCAGCAGGTACGATTATCTTCATATTAGGAATTGCTCTAAAAATATTAATATCTTCTAAAGCTTGGTGCGATGCGCCGTCTTCCCCCACAGTTATTCCTCCATGTGTAGCCACGATCTTAACATTAAAATTATTATAACAAATTGAATTCCGTACCTGGTCAAGTGCTCGAACAGCCGCAAACATAGCAAAAGTAGAAGCAAAAACAACTTTACCGGAACTAGCTAGGCCAGCAGCAGTAGCCATCATATTCTGTTCAGCAACACCAAAATTAAAAAATCTCTCGGGAAATTCTCGGCCAAAAAAAACAGTACGAGTTGAGCCAGAAAGATCAGCGTCTAAAACAACTAAGTCTTTGTGTTTTTTGCCTAACTCCAGGAGTGTCTGTCCATAAATATCACGAGCATATATTTTTTCCATTTTATTCATTTACCTTTATTTATATAATTTAAATTAATTAACAGCCATTTTTATTAAGTTCATCTAAGGCAATATCTTTTTCTTCTTGAGTAGGAGCTCTTCCGTGAAAATCAACTACATGCTCCATAAAGGATACCCCTTTCCCCTTAACGGTTTGAGCAATAATTACTGTTGGCTTTTGTTTGATTGTCTTTGCTTCCTCAAATGCTGCAAGCAGCTCCTCTATATTATGCCCATCACATTGAATAGCATGCCAACCAAAAGATTTCCATTTATCAGCTAAAGGCGCTATATCCATTATTTCTTCCGTTGACCCGTCAATTTGAAAGTGATTATAATCAACAACTCCACACAGATTATCTAATTTAAAGTGAGCTGCAGACATTGCTGCTTCCCAAATATTTCCTTCCTGAAGCTCACCATCTCCCATAAGACAATAAACGCGAGTATCTTTCTTATCCATTTTAGCAGCCAAAGCCATGCCAGAAGCAATCGATAAACCCTGACCTAGAGATCCACTCGCTACTTCAATTCCGGGAATACATCGACTAGGATGACCTTGAAGAAGACAACCAAGTTTTCTTAACTTCATCAATTCTTTAATCGAAAAATATCCACTCAAAGCTAAACCAGAATAAACAGCCGGGCAACAATGCCCTTTAGAAAGATGAAATTTATCCCTCTCTGACCAATCAGGATCTTTAGGGTTGTGACGCATAACTTCGAAATAAAGACAAGCAACAATATCTGTAGCAGATAAAGACCCTCCGGGGTGTCCACTTTTAGCCTCAGCTAACATTTCAATAACCAGTTTCCTGATTGTATTAGCCTTATCCTTTAGGAATTTTATTTTCTTTTCCATATTTTTTAAGTTTTAATTCTAAATTTTTATCGCCAGGAAAACGCAAAAGCCCTTCCTCATAGTAACCAATCCCTTTCTCGTAATTCTTCAGCTCAATATAGATATCGCCTAAGTGTTCATACACATCAGGATCCTTAATCAACTCTATAGCCATAAGAATATATTCCTTGGCTTTCTCTATATCTCCTTTTTTATAATAAACCCATCCTAGACTATCTAAATAAGCTCCATTTTCTGGCTCTTGCTCCAAAGCTTTTTTTATCATTTCCTCAGCTAAATCAAGCTTAACTCCATCTTGAGCATAAGTATATCCTAAACAATTTAAGAGCGGAGCAGAATCGGGTTCAAGCTTTAGCCCTCTTTCCCACACCTCTAAAGCCTTGCTACGCTGACCGAGCTCTTCGTAAAGATTTCCCAGCCAAAAAAGTGCTTCAACATAGTCAGGATTATTTTCTAGAATATTCTCATATACTTTGATTGCTTCCTCAGGTCTCTTCTTATAAAAGTAAAATTGCGCCAAATATTCCGATATACCTATATCTTTAGGTTTCGCCTCATGAGCTTTATTCAAAAAATCTTCATATTCAGCTTCTAAGTCACCGTTATTCGCACTATATGAATAAACAAAAATTAAAGCCAGAGAAAGATCCAGGTTATCAGGATCAATTTTTTTAGCTTCTTGTAATATTGCTTCAGCTTCATCAAAACGATCTAAACGAATTAAAACTGAAGCGATTTTTAAACGGATATGAATAGACAGGGGGTCACTAGCTTTGGCACGCTCTAATTCTTCCAAACTCTTGAGGTACTCACCTTTTTCAGCATATAGCAACCCTTTCAAGTAATTATTGTAGAGGCTAACCGCAGACCTTTGACTTTGGGAAAAAGATAAAGGTGTTATGAGACATAAAATAACAAAAATCAGAAAAAATCTCATTGATGATTATTTAGACTTATGTCTTTGCTGTTTTCTTCTTTTTTTAAACCAGTGTCTTTTTACTTTTTTTAATTTCTTTTTCTTTCCGCAAGGCATATTTTAAAAAATTTTAAATTACAAATCTTAAGTTCTAAACTAAACCATTTAATTCTATCAACTTAAAAACCTATAACTCTTTTTGTTTATAATCTTTTTTAATTTAAAAGCTATAACTAATATATAACTTTATTTAAAGGGTATTCTATTATCCCTTGAGCCCCATTTTCCTTTAATAAAGGTAAAATTTTACGCACTTGACTCTCTTCAACAATAACTTCACAAGCAACCCAATTCTTTAAGGTTAGATGAGAAATTGTCGGTTTCTTTAATGCTGGAAGGATAGACAAAATCTTGTCTACATTCTCCTCTCTAACATTTAATTTAAGACCAACTTTAGCTCTAGCCTCTAATGCTCCTTTAAGAAGCAATAACATTTGTTGCATTTTTTTCTTCTTCCAAGCATTTTTATAAGAAGACTTGTTGGAAATAAACTGAGTAGTAGAAGTGCATATCGTATCAATTATCTTTAAACCGTTAGCTCGTAGGCTTGCTCCAGTCTCAGTAAGCTCAACAATTGCATCAACTAAACCACTCTTTACCTTAACTTCGGTAGCACCCCAACTAAATTCTACATCTACATCTACTTTTTTCGCCTTAAAAAATCTCTTAGTATATTTTAATAACTCTGTAGCTACTCTCTTTCCTTTTAAATCATTTATTTTCTTTATCCGGGAATCCTCTCTTACTGCGACAACCCATCTTACAGGATTAAGAGTTTGCTTAGCATAAGGTAGCTGAGACAATTTTAAAACACTTGAACCATTTTCTAAGATCCAATCTTCACCAGTAATACCACAATCCAAAACTCCTTCTTCAACATAGCGAGACATCTCCTGAGCTCTAATAAGCACAACCTCAATTTCATCGTCATCAATGGAAGGGAAATATGACCGTGAGCTTAGATAAATATTAAACCCAGCCATACGGAAAAGCTCTAATGTCTTCTCCTGTAAGCTTCCTTTTGGTATTCCTAATTTTAATGTTCCCATATATATCTCCTTTAAAGAAACAAATTATACAATGTCTATATTGACTTGTAAAGAAAAATATTAAGCCTATAAAACAAATTATAAGCAAAATAAAACCAAATATAAGTATAAATAGCTACAATAGAAGCTCAACAAACAGCTAATCGCTAACCCAAAAAATTGAAATATTCACAAGAAAATGTCCTTTAGGCAACATCAGACAATAAAACCTGTGTAATAGTCATATAGATTCTTAGAGCAGAAGATTCCTTTTTTTTAGGAAATAGGCGCAATTCTGTTACTCTAAGCAACTGAGGAGACTTTTCCAATTGATAAATTAAATCTGCCAAATAACCAATTTTAGCTTCAGCTTCAATTCGAATTACATATTTCTTATAGAACTTATGACTCTCCACGTTAGATGGTTTCATATCCACAACAGAAACAAAACTATCATTTGCCATCTTTTCTATAATACTAAGCAGCGAGGCTACCTCTTCTTCGTTAGAATTATCCTGCTTTATACCCTGGGCATATTTTTCATATTCCTTCAAAATCAAATCATCCTGGGATAATATACGTCTTGATTTAGCTAGTTTTTTTTCCTGAACCACTATTTGCCCATTCAAGTTTTTTAACCTCTCTTTCACAGGACTGAATATAACTTTATCAAAGAAAATGGAAACAACTAAAACCAGCGAAATAAAGCCAATCTGTTTTTCTCTTCTAGATAATTTTGGGAGAGCTAACATTTCTTTATCACCACCTTAATAAAACTAAACACATTTGGCCAAAAAATAACCCTTCAACATCATCTTACAATCCATACTTATTTATATTTTTATATTTAGCCCCCAGAGGACAAGAAATCTCAAAATCTGTCGATTCTTTGTCCTTCACTTTACGTTTAGTTGCATATTTCGTTTCAACATTTTCAAAATATTTTGATTCCTCTA
>JAGLSH010000050.1 GCA_023135855.1 Candidatus Omnitrophota bacterium | reverse complement strand
CTGGATGGAAAATATCAGGGATTGGTGTATATCGCGCCAGATATGGTGGGGGCATAGAATTCCGATTGAAGGCGAAGAGGATGTTTTAGACACATGGTTTTCAAGCTGGCTTTGGCCATTTGCAACTTTTGGCTGGCCTGAGAAGACAAAAGATCTAAAGTATTTTTATCCTACAAATTGTCTTATTACTGCTTCAGAAATTCTGTTTTTCTGGGTTGCTCGAATGATTATGGCTAGCTTAGAATTTACTAAGGAAATCCCCTTTGAAGATGTCTTAATCCACGGAACTGTAAGAGATGAGAAGGGAGTAAAGATGTCAAAGTCTTTGGGTAATACAATTGACCCACTAGATATTATTGATAAGTTTGGTGCAGATGCCTTAAGATTCTCGCTAATGCTTCTTGCCGCTAGCGGTTCAGATGCTTATTTAAATGAAGAGAAATTTTTAGTTGGTAGAAATTTTTCTAATAAAATTTGGAACGCTACCAGATTTATTCTTTTAAAAATTAATGAAAATAATTTAGAAATAAAAGACTTTAAGTTTAATAATCTTGATTCTGTTGATGACTGGGTATTAGCTGAGTTAAATAGCACAATTGATGAAGTTTCGAAAAAGATTGATAGTTATTCGTTAAACGAAGCAACTAAAAAAATATATGACTTTTTTTGGCATGTTTTTTGTGACTGGTATATAGAGATTGTTAAAGATAATGTTAATCTTGATAAGGCAAAAGTATTAATATATATTCTTCTAAATTCAATAAAGTTACTTCACCCTTTAATGCCTTTCCTGACTGAAGAAATTTTCTCTATAATTAGTGAAAACACTGGGCTTACCCTGGGTAAAACAATCGTAAAGTCAGCTTGGCCTATAAAACATAAGCTTAAGACTAAAGGCGAAGAAGTTGCCTTACTTATCAATGTAATACGTAACTTACGCAATATAAAAGCAGATTTAGGTTTAGGACAAAAGAAAGTAAGGTTAAACATCTGTTTACATCAAAAGAATGAGAAAATTTGGAAGGACAATATTACCTGGATAAAACGTCTTACCCTTAGTGAATCAATAAGTTTTGTAACAGAATTAAAAAGAGTGCTTTTTGAAAGTGAAGGTTTAGCCTTGAACATAGATATGGAATCAGCTGATTTAAGTGCTTTTCTTAAATCTCTAGATAAAAAGATTAACAATTTAGACAGTGCTTTAGGCGCAACTTCCAAAAAACTAAAAAATGAAAAGTTTTTAGAACGAGCTTCTCCTGATATTGTTAATCGGGAGAAAAAGAAATTTCAAGATATGTCAACAAATCTTGCATACTTAGGGGGGTTAAAAGATGTCTTTAAATAAACATATTCAGTCTATTGTAAAAAGTTCTTTAAAAGAAGACAGTTGTCAAAGCGATATAACTACTATCTGCGCTATTTCTTCTAAGCTTAAGGGGAAAGGAATAATTGTTGCCCAGGAGAAGGGTACTCTTGCTGGAATAGAAGTAGCTAAAACTGTCTTTAAATTAATCAACAAAAACATAGTGTTTAAGGCTTTAAAAAAAGATGGAAATTCTTTTAAAAAGGGTGATGATATCGCCTCTATCTCTGGAAGCTTGCAAACAATTCTTACTGGGGAACGGGTAGCTTTAAATTTTCTATCACTACTTTCAGGAGTTTCTACCTTAACAAAAAAATTTGTTGAAAAAACTAAAGGTATAAAGATTGAAATTAAAGATACTCGTAAAACCATACCTAACTTAAGAATTCTAGAAAAGCATGCTGTTTGCGCCGGTGGTGGCTATAACCATCGTGATTCACTATCTAGCGGGATTATCATCAAAGATAATCATTTAAAGGCTGCTGGTTACATAACTGGAGGACAGTTAAATAAGAAACGCTTTGGCAATTTAATGAATATTTTAAGAAAAAAAAGTTCTTTAAAAATAGAAGTTGAAGTGGAAAGTTTAGGGGAATTTAAAGAAGTGCTTAAGTATAGTCCTGATATAATTATGCTTGATAATTTTTCTGTAAGTAATTTAAAAAAGGCAGTTTGCTTTCGTAATAAATATTACCCAAAGATTAAACTTGAAGCATCAGGCGGGATAAATTTAAAAAATATAAAAGCTGTGGCCAATAGTGGCGTAGATCATGTTTCAATAGGTATGATTACTGACTCTCCTGAAGTAATTGATTTTTCCTTATACATCAAGTGAGGCTTAGCCTTTTGAGTTTCTCAGAGAGAAACGAAAAAGATTTAGCCGAACTTGCCCTGAAACATTCTTTAAAAATTTCTGTGGAATTTTTTAAGTATTTAGATGTTTCGGGGGCACTTAGGAACCCGAACAATTTTAAGGGCTCAATCCCGATAACAAAATTCTGCGAAAATTTATTCTAAATTTTCTTGATGCTATCGGGATAATTCGCACTTATCACTTATGTTCCTGCCCGCTTCGGGCGGGCGTCTATAAGTGACGTGCTCATTATGGATAAATTTAAACTAGTTAGTAAATTTAAACCTACGGGAGATCAACCTCAAGCTATTAAAAAACTAATTGCTGGGATAGAAGGAGGGCAACGTTTTCAAACTCTTCTTGGCGTAACCGGATCAGGAAAAACTTTTAGCTTAGCTTGTGCGATTGAGAAAATTAACCAACCGGTTTTAGTTATATCACACAATAAAACTTTAGCTAGCCAGCTTTATGCAGAATTTAAAGAATTTTTTCCACAAAATGCTGTAGAGTATTTTGTAAGCTATTATGATTACTACCAGCCGGAAAGCTATATTCCTCAAACTGATACTTATATTGAAAAAGATGCTTCGATAAATGAAAAATTGGATCGCCTTCGTCTATCAACAACTAGCTCTTTGTCCAGTCGTCGAGATATTATAGTGGTCGCCTCTGTATCATGTATCTATAATATTGGTGCTCCCGAGAATTATCAAAATCTAACTCTTTGCTTGGAAATTGACCAAGAGATTATCCAAAAAAATGTTTTAAAAGATTTAATCAGCTTGCAATATGAAAGAAATGACCTCGATTTCAAAAGAAGTACTTTTAGAGTTAAAGGCGATACTCTAGATATTTTTCCAGCCTATAGAGAGCGAGGAATAAGAATAGAATTTTTCGGTGACACAATAGAAAAAATTTATGAATTTGAGCCACTTAGTGGAAAAAAATTTCTTGGATTAAAAAAAGTAAGTATTTACCCAGCCAAACATTTTATCATTAGTAAAGATAAAATCGACAGAGCCTTTAAAACTATTAAATCAGAACTAAAGGAAAGACTACTCGTTTTGAATAAAGAAGGCAAGCTCCTAGAAGCTCAGCGCCTTAACCAGCGCACTAATTTTGACATGGAAATGCTAGCAGAATGTGGTTATTGTCACGGTATTGAGAATTACTCTCGTCATTTAAGTCAAAGAGCTCCTGGTTCACGCCCCTATTGCCTTATTGATTATTTTCCAAGTTCTTTTCTTACGATGATTGATGAAAGTCATGTAACTATTCCCCAAATACGTGGCATGTATAATGGAGATAGGGCCCGTAAAAAGACTCTAGTTGAACATGGTTTTAGGCTACCTTCTTGCTTGGATAATCGTCCTTTAAGATTTGATGAATTCATGCCTCTTGTCAAAAAAACAGTATTTGTCTCAGCAACTCCTGGAGAATTTGAGATTGATTCTTCCGAGAGTAAGACAATTGAGCAAATTATTCGTCCAACTGGTTTACCTGATCCTAAAATCACAGTTAAGTCTACTAAAAATCAAATTGATGATTTGATTGGAGAGGTTAGGAGACGAGCTAATAAAAATGAACGTACCTTGATCATTACGCTTACTAAACGGATGTCAGAAGAATTAAGCAATTACTTAAAAGATGAGGGCCTTAAGGTTGCCTATCTTCATTCTGAAATCAAAACTCTCCAACGTACAAAAATTTTAAAAGATTTACGCCTAAAGAAAATTGATGCCTTAATTGGTATTAATCTCCTTCGCGAAGGACTAGATCTACCAGAAGTATCTTTAGTGGCAATCCTTGATGCTAACAAGGAAGGATTCCTGCGCTCATCAACTTCTTTGATTCAGATTGCTGGCAGATGTGCTCGTAATCTAAACGGAGAGGTTTACATGTATGCTGACACTATCACCAAATCAATGAAAAAGGCAATTACCGTGAGTCGACGTCGACGTAAGATTCAATTAGCCCATAACGTTAAGTATAAAATAACTCCTCAAAGCATTCAAAAGGCAGTCAAGACTGGCCTAGAGATTTATTTAAAAGAAGAAGATAATTTAAATAAGCGCTTAGAGCTAGACGGAGAAGAGATCCAGCTTCATGAAGTTGTTGCTCAATTAGAAAAAGAAATGTTTATAGCTGCAAAAAACTTACACTTTGAAAAAGCTACCCAATTACGTGACAAAGTGGTAGAATTGAAAAAAATAATAAAAAGGGAAAGGGTAAATAGGTAGAAAAACTATAGTACACACATTCACTCATTAACTCATATACTCATCAACATTAAAAAAAGAAAAACAAATGATTGCTGTAGATGCAGGAAACACAAGTATCCATATTGCCCATTTTAAGGAAGGCAAGCTCAAAGGATCTAAAAAAATACCTACCTCAGGAGTTACTAAAACTTCTTTAAGTAGAGCCTTGAACCTTAAGTTAAGTGAGAAAGTTTTAGTTTGCTCAGTTGTCCCTAAAGTTACTAAAATCTTTAAAAGCTTAGAAGCGCCTGTGTATATAGCAGGTCCTGACGTAGTGATCCCTATAAAATCATTATATAATAAAAAACAAATCGGCATGGATCGTTTAGTTGGCGCTTATGCTGCTAAAAAACTTTTTTCAGGAACTCGATTAGTCCTAGATTTTGGAACCGCAATAACTTTAGACTTTTTATCCAAAACCAATCTTTATCAAGGAGGTCTAATCCTTCCTGGTGTCGGATCTACCTTAAGGGTATTTGCTAACTGTGCATTACTCCCTAACCAAACAAAGTTTGAGAAGACAAAAAGAATAATCCCTATTACCACTGAAGACAGCATAGCTAAAGGACTTACAGAGGGATTTTCTTTAATGATAAACTCTTTAGTTAAAAAATATAAAAAAAAGCTAAAAATTGCTCAGAATAAAGAAGTTATTGTCACCGGAGGAGAAGCCAAGGTAATCATGCCTAATTTAGACTTTAGCTTTAAATATGAGCCATTATTGGTTCTCAAAGGTCTTGAAATCTTAAGTCACAACCTTCCTTCAAAAAAATAAAAAAAATTTCTTGACATTAATTTCAATATAGATATAGTAATAACTTAGCACTCTAGGGTAGAGCTTGCTAAATGATTGTAAACCTAAGATTATTGGCATATTTCAAGGAGGTAATATATGAAGTTTAAGCCACTAGGAGACAGAATTTTACTTAAGCAGCTTGAAGCTAAGGAACAGACTAAGGGCGGTATCGTAATCCCTGATACAGTAAAAGAAAAGCCTCAAGAAGGCGAAATCATTGCTGTAGGCGAAGGAAAAAAGAACACTGATGGTAAACTAGTGCCTTTATCCTTAAAAGTCGGCAACAAAGTACTTTACGGAAAGTATTCTGGAACAGAGGTAGTAATAGATGGAGATGACTACCTTATCGTTCGTGAAGATGATGTATTAGGAATTGTAGAATAATTTAGATGTGGAAAATAGATCCTTCCCCTCACTTTCGTTCGGGTTCAGGATCAAATTTTCTTCGAAAATTT
>JAGLSH010000005.1 GCA_023135855.1 Candidatus Omnitrophota bacterium | reverse complement strand
ATGCATTGGAATGGTGATCTTGGAGTTAACTTTTCTTATCAACTGGCTTGCTTCAACTGCATCAATAGTAAAGGTGCCTCCTACTGGCATCTAAGCAATATCTTTTATCCCTAAGTCTCCAAAATGAACAATTTTTAATCCTTCAGCCTAAATAGTAAAAATTATATTCTCGCCACGCAACTTACCCTTGTCATTATCATGATAAGAAAGTATACCTTCAATCTCTAAATCCTTTATCAAGGTTTTTCCTTCCTCTTTGACAACCAAAGTATTTTTAAAATCTTTAATATTATTGTGATCAGCATGGTTATGTGAAACCGTAATAATATCAGCTTCGAGATTGACTGGATCATAGCCTACTGCACCCATCATGTCCTCCAGACTCATAAGAATCAGTAATTAATTTAGTTCCCTGATTGGTCTCCAATAAAAACAAGCATGCCCTAACCAACTTATCTTCATTATTCTTTTCCCTTTTCTCTCTTTATTAATTCTTCTAAAACATCACGAGATATACCTATATCAACTATAAATATTTCGCCGCACAAATCTAAACCTTGCTTCAAGTAAAACCCTATCTTGGGAGCAATAAAACTTACTGTATAATTAGCTTTAATCGCCTGACCTAAAACGATCCCTTGATCTGGAGACAAACCTGAAGGTATATCACAAGATACCACCCTTTTACCGCTTTCATTTATAAGATTAATAACTTCTTTCAAAAAATGGCTAAGTTCACCCTTTATCCCAATTCCTAAAATTCCTTCAAGGATAAAATCTCTATCCTCAAATAATTTTTTAATCTCAGAAGTATTATTATTAAAAGTAACTACTTGGCAACCTATTTTCTCGAGAACCTTTCTTTGAAAAAAAACTTCTGAACCTAATTCTTTTTCTGATACAATAGCTATTCTTACATCATATCCTGAAGAAAAAAGTTTTCGAGCACAACTTAAGACATCGGCGCCATTATTTCCTCGACCTGCCACAACAAGCACTTTTTTACCTAAATTTAATTTATCGATTACCTTAGAAAGATTACTTGAAGCATTTTCAATAAGTATTCTCTCATCCAAACCGATTTCCTTGGCCATATCATCTAGTTCTCGTAACTTACTTACCGATAAACCCTTCATCCAATGATTTCCTTTTTTATTGATTATTCACTCGTCGCGAAGAGAAGAAAGCACAGCTTCAATGAGTTTCTTTGCCTTTCTTCTTAAATAAATCTAAAAACTTATCTTCGTATTCTTTGTAAACATTCCACCGATCAAGCTCACTCTTTAGCTTATTGGCCAAAGTCATGTCTTTTCCAGCACCTTTGAAAAGTTTTTCTATTTCTTTGCGAGCTGACTGAGGTAGCTTTGTGTAGGCAGCTAAATCTTTCTTAATCTTATCAATATCCTCTTCGCTTAAAGGACTATGTCCTTGAGCAGGCACTTCCCCTTTTAGATAAGTTATTAGTTTCTCTATTTCCTCTTCAATAAACTTACTTCGAGAAGCTATTGAAGAAAGATTCAAATCTATTCCAAGATACTTGCTCATTACTTCTAAAATACTTCTGGTTGCCTTAGGGTTTTCGATTTGGACAGTATAAAAAGGAATCTCTCCTAACAAACATACTCCTTTTATAGATTTCTTTTTCCCTACGCCCAAGATAATTCCATTAAGACCGCTTATATGGCCTTCTTCTAAAACTTTTAAATTAAACTTACTGAAAAGCTTCAAAAGCTCCTTATGGGTCGCAGCCACCCACACTTTGGACTTATTCTTATGATCAATAGGTTCAGGCTTAGCAGCAAAAGTAAAGATTTGGCTTACTTTATATTTTTTTATAAAGTTAACAATCATCAAAGATAATGGTTGAGCATATTCTAATGGCGGTTGAACCTCACCTAAAAAAAGAATTATATCCGGAGTTTTTTTACCTTTATAGTAATAAAAAAATCCTGCTGGCATCTCAGGAATATCAAGAACTCCTTTTTCTACAGATACTGCCGATGGTTTAAAAAATTGCGAAGCTTGGAGTTTAGCAAAAACCTTGAAGTTTAGAACCTCTTTTAAAAAAAGAGCAGCCCGATAAGCCACTTCTCCCATTCCTGGCCAAGCAGCAATAAACACTGGATTTTTTAGCTTAGGTGTTACTATTTCTTTAATCATCTGAATACTCTACCACAAGTCAAATAAAAAAACAAATAAAAACCCCACCATTTATCCGTTACAGGCGACCGCTATCAACCCAAAATATACAGGTGGGCGCCGCATCTTCACGCCTAGACGATCAGAGATATTAGCTCCCTTTTGCGGGTGTTGGTTGTAGCGTATCTTACCTGCTATCGCGATAGGCAGGGTTATTTATATATCTATTATAACACTACCTCTTTATTCTATCAATACAACCGTTACCCTAAAAAACATCTAGCGCAAGTTAAGAACACTTAACGTAAACTTAAGTCTTCTTGTTTGTTTAAACTTTCTCTTATTTGATTATGAAAACAATCAACTTCATTAGAAGTCAAAGTCCTCTCGCCAGACTGATAAAAAATTCTTAAAGTAAAAGCTCTATGCCCTTGAGGAATATCTTTCCCTTCGTAAATATCAATGATAGCTAAACTAGCTAAATACCTATTGTCAGCTTTAATTATTTTTTCTATCTCTTTAAATTTTATAGATTTTTTTACCGAAATACTTATATCTCTCCATATAGCTGGAAAAGAGCTAAAAGATTTGTACTTTTTCTGACCCCTATTTTTAACAACTGATGACAAATCTAATTGAGCAAAAAACAAATCTTCCTTTAGATCAAAATTATTTTTTTGTTGTTGATTTAACTTTCCTAAAAATCCTAAATTGCAATTGCCAACATTTATCCTTAAAGAATTAGTAAAATTATTTAAAGCTTCTTCCTTGAATTCAAAATTATCCAGATTAAGAAAATTCAAAATTTTCTCTATAGCTCCTTTTAAAAAAAAGAAATCTCTCTTCTTACCACTAATAGATAACGCTAGAGTAGATGTTTCTGAAAATCCTTTACTAGTTTTAGAATAAATATCAGCTATTTCAAATAAATGCAAATCGCCTCGATTGCCTGTGCCCATTGAAGCACGATTCAAATTATATTTTAAGCTCTTCGCCATCCCAAAAAATAAATTACTCCTTAGGGCATTCTCTTGACTACGTAAAGGATTAATTAACTCTATAACGCCATTGTCTTCTATTTTTAGCTGTTCTTTCTCCTCTAGACTATAAGTAATTATTTCTTTAAATCCTAACAAAGCCACAAAATTCGCTAATTCTCCTTTAAAATAATACTGCGCTGTTTGGTCAGAAATAGCTAAATTTCTTTTTAAAAATGGGATCTCACTAGGTATCTTATCGTATCCATAAATCCGGGAAAATTCTTCATAGACATCAACTTCCCTCTTAACATCAAATCGAGACCTAGAGGGAGAAACTATCATCTTATCTTTCGACAAGTCTTTTACCTTAAAATCAAGGTTCTGGAGAATTTTCTTTACCTTAGACTTGAGAGGCACCAAACCTAAATAATTACTTAAAGAATTAAGACTTATCATTATACTCTTTTTTTCTAATTGAGGTTTTTTGCCAGCAACTTTATACCCCTTATTCTTCCCTCCACTTACTTCAGTTATTAATTTAGCTGCCTCATAAGAAGCATATTCTAACAAGTGGGAAGGAACTACTCGTTCAAAACGATAAGAAGATTCTGTGTCCAAACCAGCGGCTCTTCGAGAACGTCTCACAGTTAAGGGAGAAAACACTGCCGCTTCAAGAAAAATATTCTTAGTCGTCTCAGTTACTTCTGTATTTTTACCTCCAATAATTCCGGCTAAAGCAATTACTTTCTTGCTATCAGAAATCACCAAATTTTCCTTAGTTAAGATTCTTTCTTTACCATCAATACCTACCAATAACTCATTCTTCTTCGCTCTACGTATATAAATATTTCCTTCTAACCTATCAGCATCAAAAGCGTGCAAAGGATTGCCCCACTTGAGCATAGAGTAATTAGTAATATCAACAATGTCATTAACTGAGGTAAGGCCACAATTTAAGATTCGTTCTTGTAGCCAAGACTTAGGACTAGACACCTTTATTCCTTCTATTCTTCTACCAATATAATAAGGACAATCTCGCTTGTCTTCAATCACAATATCTCTTGTTGAGAGTGAAGGTTTCTTAACTGGACTAGGGTAATCAACCTTTAACTTCTTACCTAAAACAACAGCTATCTCTCTAGCTATCCCTAACATTGAAAGCCAATCATATCTATTAGTGGTGACTTCAATATCAAAAATCCAATCAGTAGCTTGCTTTTCCAAACACTCAACCTCCATGCCAGCCATAGTAAGAAGAGACGCTAACTCTTTGGGTGAAACATCTACCCTTAAAAATTCTTGAATAAAATTTAAACTAAATCTCATATTTTGTCTCTATTCTACAAAGAAAACTGCTTTAAGAATCTTACGTCGTTTTCATAAAAAAGACGAATATCATTAATCCCATATTTAAGCATAGCTATTCTTTCTACACCCATCCCAAAAGCAAACCCTTTATATTTCTTAAAATCTATTCCACAAGCTTTTAATACTTTAGGGTGGATCATTCCGCAACCTAAAATTTCAAGCCAACCTTTCCCTTTGCAAACACTACACTTCTTTTTGCTATCCTCTACTTTCTTATTTTTACAAATAAAACAAGATATATCTACCTCTACTGATGGCTCAGTAAAGGGGAAAAAATGAGGTCTAAACCGTAGCTCCACTCCAGTTGAAAAAAACTCACGGACAAAATGAAGAAGAACTCCTTTGAGATGAGCAAAATTCATATCTTTGGCTACTGCAAAACCCTCTATCTGATGAAACATAAACGAATGAGTAGCATCTACTTCATCAGGTCGATATACTCTACCTGGTGAAATTACTGCTAAAGGTGGTTTTGATTCCTTCATAACTCTTATCTGAGACGGTGAGGTATGACTTCGCAGTAGATATTTTCCTTTATCTTTTTCTCCAATATCTAAATAAAAAGTATCAAAATCTTCCCGAGAAGGATGTTCTGAGGGAATGTTTAAAGCCTCAAAATTATACCACTCCTCTTCAATTTCCTTTCCTTCAATGGTAATAAATCCTAATCTTTCGAATATAGAACAAATTTCCTTACTAACCGTACTCAAAACATGTCTTGACCCCTCTTCCCTAGAAACCGAAGGTGCGGTTAAATCTATTTTTTCTTCATTATTTTCCCCCTGGCCTGCTTTACTCTCTAATAAAGAAGTTATCTTATTCTTGAAAGTATTTAGCTTCTTACCCCAAATACCCTTTTCTTCTTTAGCTAAAGTAGGAATGCGCGAAAAAAGCTGCATAAAGGCAGACTTCCTGCCTAAATACTTAATTCTTAAAGCTTCTAAGTCTTTAGAAGATTTGATTTCCTGAAAATCCTTTTGAAATTCTTCTTCTAAGCGTTTAATTTCGTTTTCCATATCTCAACTTTATAAAATAAATTAAGGCCATTGCCAAACATATCATCGAAAGTATCTTGGCTAGTTGTTTCTTCCAAGGAGAAATAACATATTCATTTTCATACCCTTTGTGAATAATCTTTAAGCTTTTTAAATGGAGATCACTTACTTGATGCTCTGGGCAGTTTTTATAAAAAACCCCTATCACCCTTATCTGGTCTCCTGTTGTACTATAATCTCCCCAATAAATTATTTCTTCTATTCTTTCTTTATCTTCAAAAAAAACTCCTATTTGCTCTTGCCCAGTCGAAACATTCACCCAAACGCCTGCTTCATCATTTAAAGGCTCACCAATCACTTCTCCTTCTATTTGAACTTCCTTACCAGTAAAATTATTAGGAGAAGCTAATATGTCTCCTAGGGAAGCATTTTCTGCATAAACAAAAGAAGTAAACAACGCTGTAAACAATAAGCAAAAAATAAAAAATTTTGTTTTCATTTTCATATTCATTTCCTAAATAACGATACAATGAAACCTAACGAAACAAAAATTGAAATAAACTCTAATCTTCCTGCCCACATTTGAAAAATATAGACTAATTTTAAAGCCAAAGGCATTGTTGACGAAGTTACCCCCACTGACAACCCCACATTAGCAGTTGCCGAAACAGATTCAAATAAAGCCTCTGATGCCGGATAACCAAAACCCATAGCTACAATTGCTCCTGCCACATAAGTAAAAAGAAAAATAAAAAAGAACAAGTAGGCTTCTTTCATCCTTTTATCTGAAAGAACTAAACTTTGCAGGTGATGAAACCTGTTCCTATAAACAGCTCTAAAAGGCATCATCCAACGTTTGATTTCCATAAAAAACGATTTAAAAACAATACCTAATCTCATTAGTTTTATTCCACCAGTAGTAGAACAAACGCACCCACCAATCATCATCGCAAAAATTATAGCTAGCAGCCCTAAAGCTGGAAAATGATTTAATTCCCCTCCAGCTAAATTAGTAAATCCGCAACCAGTATGAGCAGAAATTAATTGATAAAAACCTTTGCGAAACATAGCTGGCCCCATTTTTATAAGAGAGAAATAAAGAATAATACTGAGAGAGCAAATTGTAAAGAAAAATGTTTTTATTTCAAAGTTTTTAAAAATTTCTTTTTTACTTTTATTCCACAGCCAAAAATGAAGATTGAAATTTATTGCTCCAAGGATCATAAAAACAATTGTCGCTATCTCCAAATAAAAAGAATGATAATAAGCAATATTTTGGGCTTGAGGAGCAAACCCTCCAGTATCAAAAGAAGCAAAAAAGAGCCAAAGAGCATGAAAGAACGATCTTTCTGCAGTCAATCCTTGATTGTAAAGAATAGTAAAGAAGGTGATTACTCCTAAAATCAAATAGATAAAACTAACTTTCCAAATAAATCTTGCAGTAGCAATTACATTAGGCAAAATTTTCTCCTGACGAGCTTCACCAATGTAAAACCCTAGGGCCACTGAACGAGCTCTAGTTAAAATAGATAGACTAGCTAAAATAATTCCTTGACCACCAATAAACATCGTTAAATGACGCCACATATTATGAGACACAGAAAGATGGTCTAGATCTCGTATTAAAGTTAATCCTGTGGTTGAGAATCCACTCATTGACTCAAACCAAGCATCAACGAAAGATAAAAAATGGGCAGATAAATATAATGGTATTGCTCCAAGAAGTGAGAATACAAGCCAACCTAAACTAACTGTAAAAAAAGCATGAATCCAACTAACTTCTTTTTTTATAGGAAAAACAAGAGTAAGAAACATTCCCAAAATAGCACTAAAGGAAAAACCAATAAGAAAATCAAGAAAGGGAGCTTGTTCTCCTTTTACCAAAGCCACTATGATAGGAATAAGCATGAAAAGGCTTAAACCTAAAATAAGACTCCCTAAAATATTTAGGATTGTGGAAAAATCTCTTCTGTCTGGAGAAATAATCATAACTTTTAAGATAAAATTAAAAAGACTTCTCTTTTCTTAAAAGATTAAGGAAAGACAATACCCTACACCAATAATAAAAAAGCAAAACAAAATTTCAGTTATAATTCCTGTTACTACCCACATTTTGACTTTCTCTACCTAATTAAATCTTGCCAATAAGTGCTTTAAGCAATTCTTTTTCCACATCAATCAAAGCAGCAGCAATTACTTCATCCCCAGGTAATATTACTGTCGAGCCATAGGGAATAATTATATCCGGACCCCTTAAAATAGAAACAAGAACAGAATTATGTGGCAAGCTAATATCTTTCAAAGCCTTATTGGCAACCGGTGAAGTTTGTGGAATATCAATTCTTACAATTGATAGCCGTCCTTTCTTAATACTTAAAAGACTCATTACATCAGTAAAAGAAGCCTCTTCCTCTACAACTCGAGCAATTATAGAAGTTGAGTCCACTGGATTATCCACTTCCATATATTTGTAAAGAGGTATATGTTTAGGATCATTAACCCTGGCCACAGTTCTTTTTACCCCAAATAGCTCTTTTGCCAAATAACAAATAATTATATTATCTTCATCAGTAGAAGTGGCACTAACGCAAACATCAGCTTTTTCTATTTTTGCCTGTTGCAAAATGTCTGGATAAGTAGCGTCCCCTCTAATAATTAAAACATCTTGAATCTCTGAAGCTAGCTTATTGCAAAGAGTTTCACTTTTATCAATAAGGCAGACCTGATGATTGTCTTCTTTTAACTTCTTCCCTAAAATTAATCCTAATCTGCCTGCTCCAGCTATAACTATATACATTTCTTTAATACCTCAGCAATTAGATAGGTGCGATTTACAATAGTTAAACCTTCTTCCTTGAATATCTTCTTTTTCATAGCATCGTCTACTTGTAAAATTACTTTCTTAACGCCATACTTTCTTTTTATAACTTTACCAACAACTAAATTAATATTATCATTACCAGTAAGCAAATAAACCGCACTTGCACCTTTTGCTTCAGCCTTCTCAAGAGTATTTATATCTAGAGCATCAGCCCAAATCTTCTTCCCATTAAAATCATCACCTAAAGAATCTAAGTTTCTTAAACTTTTGTCTATAACTACAACGTTATTTTCTTTAGATAATTCCAGGGCTAAATTCTTCCCGGTTTTGCCACAACCAATAATAATAATATACTTCATTCTTTAACCGTTTTTACAATCTTGGCAAACACTTCTGGATGTTCAGCAGCAAGTTTTGCTAATATGTCTCGAGAAAGGATAATCTCTTTCTTAGCTAAAGCATTTATGAACCTGCTATAAGTAAGATCCATCCCCTCTAGAGCTCCATTAATACGAGTAATCCACAAAGAGCGAAATTCTCGTTTTTTTGTTCGTCTATGCCGATAAGCATAAGCATAAGCTCTTCTTAGGGTTTCAATGGCCCGACGATAATTTTTAGAACGCAGCCCCCAAAATCCTTTAGCCGCTTTTAAAACCTTTTTCTTCCTCTTACGGGAAGCCACATTACTTTTTACTTTCATTTTTACCCTCCAACAATCTCTTTTTTACATAGAATAAGGCAATGCTTTTTTCAATGCCTTCATATCCCCATCTGATACCGTAGTCTTACGTTTCAATTGCCTTTTTCTTTTCTTAGTTTTACAACTTTGCAAATGACGTCGACCAGCCTTAGACCTTAAAGCCTTTTTCTTTTTAGTAATCTTTACTCTTTTAGCTACTGATTTTCTTGTTTTTAACTTAGGCATATTCGCACTCCTTTGTCTACTTCTTATTATATAAGAAATTAAAAGATATAGAAATTATTTATTTCGGGCTCAAAATCAAGACCATGGTCTTGCCTAGCATATGAGGTTCCCGATCTATCCTTCCAATTTTCTCAACATCTTTAAGAAGCTTATCAATTACTTTGTTCCCAATTTCTTTATGGGTGATTTCTCTACCCCTAAACCACATTCTTACTCTGACTTTATGTTTTTTCTCTAAAAATTCTTTTATATGTTTAAGCTTAACTTCATAATCATGGACGCCTATGCGAGGTCTGATTCTTACTTCTTTAAGTTGAGCTTGTTTTTGATGTTTTTTTACTTCTTTCTCTCTCTTCTCCTGTTCATACTTATATTTAGAAAAATCAACTATACGACAAACTGGAGGATCTGCTTGAGGAGCAACCTCTACTAAATCTAAATCCAACTCTTCTGCCTTCTTAAAAGCCATATCGCGAGGAAAAACACCCAATAGTTCACCTTCAGGACCAACTACTCGTACTGTTTTTGCGAAAATCCTATCATTTACCCTCACATATTTCACTTAGTGTCATCCTCCTTTTTTAAAATGTTTAATAAATCTTCTAGATCCATGCTACCTAAATTATTCATACCTCTGCGGCGTAAAGAAATCTTCCCCTG
Organism: Candidatus Omnitrophota bacterium; assembly: GCA_023135855.1. GTDB lineage: Bacteria > Omnitrophota > Gorgyraeia > Duberdicusellales > 4484-171 > Susulua. The sequence goes on along the minus strand of JAGLSH010000005.1, from coordinate 13,177 downwards.
CTCTAACTCTTTTTTACCAACAATTACCATGTAAGGAATTTTTAAGAGTTCTTTTTCACGAATTTTTCTCTGCAAGGTCTCATCGCGTGAATCTACCTCTACCCTAAATCCTTTATTTTCTAAATCTTCTTTTATTTTAGAAGCATAATCTTTTGTATCCGCAGTTATGCTTAATACACTTATTTGAACCGGAGCAAGCCATAAAGGAAACTTCCCAGCATAATGTTCAATTAAGGTAGCAATAAAGCGCTCAAAACTTCCCAAAATGACTCGGTGAATCATAACTACTCGCTCATTCTTACCAGAAGAAGCCCGATAAGTTACATCAAACCGCTTAGGAATATTGTAATCTAACTGTACAGTCGCACATTGCCACTCTCGTCCAATAGCATCTTTTAATTTAATATCAATTTTCGGACCATAGAATGCGCCATCTCCAGGATTAATTTTATATTGAAAACCTTGTTTTTTTAAAACTTCTTCTAAAATACTTTCCGAATTATCCCAATCTTCTGTCTCGCCAATAAACTTATTAGGCCTTGTGCTCAATTCTGCAGCAAAATTAGTAAACCCAAATTTTTCCATAGTTGCTTTTACAAATTCTAAAACTCCTTCTATCTCGCTATAAAGATCCTCTTTCTTACAAAAAATATGAGCATCATCCTGAGTAAACCCTCTTACTCTTAATAACCCATGCAATACTCCACTCTTCTCATAACGATAAACCGTACCTAATTCCAATAGCCTTAAAGGTAAATCTCTCCAACTACGTAATTTAGATTTGTAAATAAGAATATGCCCCGGGCAATTCATCGGCTTTAAGACAAATTCTTGATTATCCTTTTGAGCTAAGTACATATAATCTTTATAATACTCTAAGTGACCGCTCTTCTCCCACAGCTTCTTATCCATAATATGGGGAGTCTCAACTCTTTTGTAGCCTCTCTTGAAATGTTCTTTTATCTCCCAATCTTCAATTATTCTTTTTAAGATTGCTCCTTTAGGTAAATAAAAAACCAAACCAGCGCCAGCTTGATTATGGTAAATGTCAAAAAGCTCTAATTCTTTACCTAACTTACGGTGGTCTCTCTTCTTTGCTTCTTCTAAATTTTTAAGATGCTTATAAAGCTCATCTTTAGTAAAAAATGCTGTGCCATAGATACGCAAAAGTTGAGGATTGCTTTCCGACCCCCTCCAGTAAGCCCCAGATATTGAAAGTAGCTTAAAATGTTTAACCTCACCAGTTGACTCAACATGAGGCCCTTTACATAAATCTGTAAATTCCCCATGCTTATAAAGGGAAACTTTGTCTTGGTTTAGGTCCTTTATTAATTCAACCTTATACTTTTCGCCTTGTTTTTCAAAGAACTCTATTGCTTCTTTTGCATTCATTTCTTCGCGAACAAAAGAATGGTTGGCCTTAACCTCCTCTCTTATGCCGCTTTCAATCTTAGCTAAATCCTCTTCACTTACCCCAGCCGGTATGTCAAAGTCATAATAAAATCCATTTTCAATTGACGGACCAATACCTAATTTAGCATCAGGGTAAAGTTTTTTTACTACTGAAGCCAATAGATGAGAGCAAGAGTGCCTTAAAGAATTTAAATCCATATTTTACTTAAATATCTAATAAAGACATGGTGGGCGATACAGGAGTCGAACCTGTGACTTCCTCCTTGTAAGGGAGGCGCTCTAAACCAGCTGAGCTAATCGCCCAAAGTATATCGGTAAATAATACCAAATTTTAAGGAAAAAGCAAGTATCTTTACCTTATTACACTTTAGGTAAAGCCATCATGCAAAAAGCCATAACAAATAAAGCAACAGTCTCAATAACCCCTAAAACCATTATATATTGACCAAATCCCTTACCAGTCTCAGCTAAAGCATCAGAAGCAGCTGCTCCGGCCTTACCTTGCATCCAAGCTGAAGTGCCCATAGCTAAGCCAGCAGCTAAGCCAATTACCATCTGATACATATAATTTTCAGGACTAGCCGGAAGATTGGCCTCAATTATCTTGCCTCTTAATATCATACCATAAATTGTTTGTGTTAAGGGAGCTCCAACAAAAGCAATTAAGGCAAACGGTGCAACTTTATTTTGAGCAAAAGCTCTTTTCCACGCACCTACTGCAGCCATGCCAGCAACTCCTGTCCCCAAAGCTGAACCTATCGCAGCAAAAGTTAAAGATAAATTCATATCACCAAAACCTTGTACCATCTCACACCTCCTAAATAACCTCGTTAAAAGCGAGGACATTAACCCTAAACAACTAAAAAATCGAAGGGTCTAAAAATAATTTAATCCTTAAATGGTTCATACTTAATACCTGTCCATTCCATATCTAGATGACCAGAAAACTCTAACATGTTAAGACGTATACCATGGACAATTACAGCCATCAAAGCTAATAGTATATTTAAAGTATGCCCTAATAAAAGTATTAAAGCTGCCACTATTCCTGAAAATATATTATTAATTCCTGAATCCAAAGCCATACTATTAAAAGCCATAGCTACTGCTACTGTAGCATAGCCAACAGCAAATAAACGCAAATAAGATACTACATCCGAAAAAGAATTAATAACTTTTAAAGGTAAATCACCCAATGACATCAATGCTCCTTTAAGCATATTTTTCTTAGGATATGAAAACAAAATAACTAAGCTAACACCAAAAATAAAAAGAGTGGAAGTAACAGCTGGAACTCCTTTATTCAAAACTAATTTACCAGCAACGAAAAACACACTCCAAACAATGCATATCCAACCTATCTGTGACAAAGCCAGGCGAGAATTAATAAAACGAAAAACTCTTATTCCATGGGCTATAGTTAAATGAGTCGCTCCAATAAAAAAACATAAATGTATCATAAAAATCTGATTAGCTCCAACAAAACTATTTATATTACTTATTACTAAGGAATTTAAAAAAGGTAGCTTCGCTATTTCTTCCCTACCAAACCATGTGCCAGTAAGTGCTCCCCAAGCAATAGTTACTCCACTTAACAAATAAAGCAACCAAAAGATACTTTGCTGAGATTTTTTAAATTTACGCTGGGCAAAAAAGACACCAATCAAAAATAATAAACCATAGCCAGCATCACCAACTAACATAGCAAAAAATATACTAAAAAAAATAAGGAACCAAAGGCTTATATCGTATTCCTTATAGCCGGGAATAGTACCCATAAAGTTAAATACCGGTTTTATAATTTCTACCCATTTAGGGTTACGTATAAGTGTTGGCACTTCATCGTCATCTTCAGGTTCCTGGTTAACCATGGCCCACCCTTCTTCTTTGGCAACTTTACTAATTTTTGAAATTGCTTCAGAAGGGCAAAATCCTTGAATACAGCAAATCTCTTCATTGTAAGAAGCTCCTGAACGAACTTTACAAAACTCTATTATTTTCAAAATTTCCTTTCTATGTTCAATAAATTGCTTCTTGTAAGTAGCTGCTTTGCCTAATTCCTTGTTGATTTCTTCTAACTCTTTTTGAATAACTATTAATTTTCCCTGCAGAAGAGATGAGTCTTCTTCTGGAACATCAATCTCTTCTAAATTTAAAGACTCTTCTTGGCTATTTAAAAAAGCTGCTAAATAAAATACGCCATTACTTTTCCCTAAGTTATAAATCAATTTATCTTCAGAAAGCCGTTTTAAATCCTTTTTATTCGCAGTATAAAGTTTTATAAATACACCTGAATCTTTTAGTTTGGCTAATGACTGATATGAAATATTTCCCCACTCTCTAAACCACACTTGCCTATCCTGAAGTTCTCTCAATCTATTCTCAAGTTCCTGTTTTTTTTTATTTAAGATAACGACTTCTTTTACATAAAAAGCAATATGATGCTTATCTAAGTCTTTACTATGAATTTTTGAATCGCCAAGAAGATGCAAGGCTCGATCTAGAAGCTGTAATCTACTTTCCTGAATTAAAATAGCATCATTTGTTGGTTCCTGCATATGCTTAATATGCATAAGGCCCAAACCTCTTAACTTTCCTACAGCCCTATCTGCATGCTTGTTGGAAGCCAATAGAGTAATCTTTCTCATTTTAACTATCATGCGCTCATTGCCTCTTTTCTTCTTTCTAACTTAGCTTTGGCAATTTTTCCTCTTACGACCTCAGCAGTCTGGAACTCACCCAAATGTATTTGTATGGTTCGAATAGTTTCGCCAGCCTCGGGTATTTTTACCTTCTCAAACAAATTAACCCTTTGATTAACAATCCTTAATTCCTCCCTTAAAATATCTACCTGCTTATGGTAAACAAGCAACTTTGCTTTTAAAGTTATCATCTCTTTTTCTACTAAAATAGCTTTATCAATCCAAAGGGGTGTCAGCAAAAGATCATAAGGTTTCTGACTAAACTCAACATTTAAAAATACTGGCATATCTATCCCGGCAATATTGCCACTACTAGTATTTATTTTCTCTAGTTTACAAAGCTCTTCTATAGACAATCTTTCTGCAAAAACATCAACCCATTTTAAAACCCTATTTCTTAAACTAGTAACTTCAGAAGAGGTGTTTTGGATAGCTTGGTGAATTTTTATTATCTCCAGCTGCAATTGCTTCTTCTTGAGTTGCAGCATCGGAAGATAACGTCGGTATCTCTTAAGGTCTTCTTTTTGCTTTTTTAATTCGTTTTTAGTTAGTTTTATCTTAGCCATTTACTTATTTTTTGGCCAGAATTCCTTTACTAAATCTGTACGGAAACTGATCTCGCCTGGGGAAAAACATTCAGCAAGAATTTTCCATCCATTATCAAGAGCATCTTCTAGCGAAACTTTAACTGATAAATCCATCATCTGCGATTCAAACAATTTCCCATATTTCAATAATTTTTTATCCCAACTGCTCATCCGAAAACCCATGGCCTTTTTCTCCTGGCTTTCTTTGAATTGAGCATAAAGCTGTATCATCCCATCCATAATTGCTCGATGATCTTTACGAGTTTTATCATTTACCTGTTGCTTAAGACGACTTAGGGAACCAAAAGGCTCAATCCGTCCGCCTCTTAGATAAAACTGTCCTTCAGTAATATACCCAGTATTATCAGGAACTGGATGAGTAACATCATCCCCAGGCATAGTGGTTACAGCTAAAATAGTAATTGAACCAGCTCCTTGAAAATCAACCGCTTTCTCGTAACGTTTAGCTAGTTGACTATATAAATCACCAGGATATCCTCGATTAGAGGGGACTCTCTCCATAGTTATCGATATCTCTTTTAAAGCATCGGAAAAGTTAGTCATATCGGTAAGAAGAACTAAAACATCTTTTCCGCCTAAGGCAAATTTCTCAGCTACAGCTAAGCATAAATCCGGCACCATTAACCCTTCTACTATTGGATCAGAGGCAGTATTCATGAAAAAAACTGACTTACTTAGAGCTCCTCCTTCTTCAAGTGTATCTTTAAAAAACATATACTGATCATATTTTAGGCCTATTCCTCCTAAAACAATCATATCAACTTCAGCTTGAAGAGCTATTCGAGCTAAAAGTTCATTGTAAGGCTCCCCAGATACAGAAAATATCGGCAGTTTCTGTGAAACTACTAAAGAATTAAAAACGTCTATCATCGGAATGTTAGTTCTAATTATTCTTTCAGGAATAATTCTTTTAGCCGGATTAACTGGAGGTCCGCTAATTTCAATTAAATTATCAGTTAAAGTTGGCCCCTTATCTCGAGGCTCTCCACTACCATCAAAAATTCTTCCCAATATATTATCTGAAAAAGCAACTCTCATTGGATGCCCCAAAAATCTTACTTCATCGTTGGTAGAAATACCTCTACTTCCTGAAAAAACCTGCAAAGACACAGTATCATTTTCTAATTTAATAACCTGAGCTAAAGATTTACCGCGAGAAGTCTTTACTTCAGCTAATTCCTCATAGGCAATATCCTTAGCCTTTACAGTAATAACATTACCAGCAATACTAAGTATTTTACTATAAACTTTTCTCATTTCTCTCCTACCGATTATCTTCTGTTACTTTCTAATTCTGAAGAAAGTCATCTATCACTTTCTCTTGTTTCTTAAAATCTTGACTCCCAAATTCATTGTAATTCCAATCTATAAATAAATGCCTTAACTCATAGAACTTTTCTCTAGCTTCCTCTTTTTTCTCAAAACTAAACTCTTTATTCAGCACCACTAAGATTTTATTAAAAACATACTCTTGTCTGCTAAGATCAGTAGCAGCATCAACATCATCAAATCCGTTCTGCTGCAAATACACACTATCTAGAAATTCAGCTTTTAGATAGACTATAAAATCTTCTATCGAAGTTCCTTCCTCTCCAACCACCTTCATCATTTGATGGACTTCATTCCCATTATGCAAGATACTCTTAGCCATTTTAACTGCCTCAGGGTTAATAAAACCTTTATATCTAGACCAACTATCCATTGGATCTATTGAAGGAAAGCAGCGAGCATTGGCTCTATCTCTAGATAGTCCATGGAAAGCTCCAACAACTTTTAAGGTAGCTTGAGTCACTGGTTCTTCAAAATTTCCTCCAGCCGGACTTACCGTCCCGCCAATGGTCAAGCTTCCTTTCTCGTTATTGTTAATACTAACTAACCCTGAGCGTTCATAAAACTCAGCAATTCGAGATTCTAAGTAAGCTGGATAAGCCTCTTCTCCAGGTATCTCTTCTAAGCGCCCAGATACCTCTCTCATGGCTTGAGCCCACCGAGAAGTAGAATCAGCTAAAAGCAAAACATTTAAGCCCATCTGACGGTAATACTCTCCTAGAGTTGCTCCGGTGTAAACTGAAGCATCTCGGGCAGCAACTGGCATTGAAGAAGTATTGCAAATAATAATTGTTCTTTCCATCAAAGATTTACCAGTTCTCGGATCAATCAATTCTGGAAATTTTCTTAAAGTTTCAACTACCTCACCTGCCCTCTCTCCACAAGCAGCTACGATTACAATATCTATCTCAGCATACCGACTAGTAAGCTGTTGTAAAACTGTCTTACCAGCCCCAAAGGGACCTGGAATACAATAAGTTCCACCCTTGGCAACTGGGAAAAAAGTATCAATAATGCGAATCTTAGTAATCAATGGTTCTTGAGGAGTAAATTTTTCTTTATATACATCTATCGGCACTTTTATCGGCCAATCAAATACCATAGTTAACTTTATAGTTTCTCCTCTTTGGTTCTTAATTTCAGCAATTTCTTCTTTAACGCTATATTCACCCTTATCAACAATACCTTTAACTTCAAATTCTCCCTCTAGATTAAACGGTACCATAATATAATGTTTAAATATCCCTTCGTTGACAAAACCCAAGGGAGTACCTTTAGTCACTTTTGCTTTAGTTTTAATCAAAGGAGTAAACTCCCACTTTTTTTTCTCATCCAAAGGCTCAAGGTGCACTCCTCTAGGGAGAAAGAAGTCAAATTTTTCAGCTAATTGAGGAAGAGGGTTTTGTAAGCCATCATAAACTTGTCCTAGAAGACCAGGCCCTAATTTCACTGAAAGCATCTTAGAGGAAAACTCTACCCTGTCACCAACTTTTACACCTTTAGTATCTTCAAAAACTTGCATATAGGCAATATTAGCGCTTATTCTAATAACTTCTGCCATTAAGCGCTCTTCTCCGGTAAGAACATAGCCTACCTCATTTTGAATAATATCCCCATCAAAATAAACAGTTATCATGTTCCCTTGTACTGACGTAATTTGACCCTTGCTTTTATTCATCTAGCTACCTCGCATAACTTGTCAAAAATAACTGTCCCCTTATCTCTGTCAAAAGTAAACAGTTTTTCCAATATTTGTATCTTTAAAAAATAAACAATTAAAATCTCTAAATCGAAAAAGTGGCCCTCTTCTAAGAATTCAATAAATTTCCATCGCAAACGTAAAAGAGCCTTTTCTATTTCTAAAGGTGTCCCCTCTTCTAAATTTAATTTAGAATTTAGAAGATAATTTTCTCCTCGATTCTCGTTTTTACGAAAAGACTCAATCTCTTTTTTTAAACTTTTCTCAAAATTCTTATACTGGGATAAAACCTTATTGTCGTCCTCTCTTAAATAAAAATCATTTAAACTTACCCCAGAAATTATTACAAAATCTTTATCAGACAGCCATTTTTTAGCTTGCTCTAGAAAATGCTGTTTACTAGCATAACACTCTTGTCCGAAGATTAAAAGAGGCAGTTGAGCTACAAAATAATAATACTTATCCATTGCTTATATCTAAAATTGCTGTAAGAGAAGGACTTAAGGATTCTCCTAAAGCCTCTAGTATGCTCTGGTCAGTAAAATCATAATGGAAATCTTCGCCTTTTATGCCGATGCGAAACCCTTTATTTACAGTTTTACTCACCCTTACTTCTATAGTTGCCTTAGCCTCTTTCTTTAAGGAAGCTATAATCGCTTTTTCTATTTTTTCTTTATCACTCTTATTTACTAATATCTCCCAGGGTGCACTGTTTTTTGGAGACCACTTATCTATTATTTTAGTAATTAGCCCAGCCATAAATTCAGAGCTCAAAGCTTCCCCCGTCTTATCCTTTAAAATCCGATCAAACAAAGAAATCAACTCTCCCTTTACAGTTAAAACTAAATCTCGAGAAGCTTGCTTAAGAGAATCTTGGGAATTAGATTTTAGCTTCCCTGCTAAATCTTTTGCTTGTTCTTCTATTTTTTTAGCCTCAGCCTTAGCTTCTTTAACGATGACTTCAGCTTCTTTATTAGCTTTTTCAATAATATCTTTAGAAATTTTCTTGGCCTCATCTATGCCATCTTGTTTGATTTTAGCTATTAAACTATCTAATTTTACATCCATTGATATAATATCCCTCCTTTACTTCAAGTCATCTAGGGAATCTCCAATCCCTAATTCAAAATTTACTTTTCCATCAGTCAAAATAACTAATTCATTTTGTATTTCCAAAATCGTCATTTTTTGCACATCATCATTCACCTCTAGAAGACTATCTCCAAAAATAGCAACCGGTCAATAAGAACCCCAAATTATTCCCTTTAACCTCCCTGAACCTCCACTCTTCGACAAAGTCACCATAGTTACCCCAAAGGGTCTTCTCCCCGCTCCATATTTTTAAATTTATTATCAAGAGATTGAAGGCCACGGATTTTTCAATTAAGCACTCTACAACCCTTCTATTGGTCTTAAAGTAATTGCTGTCCTTGTTCGTTATCTTATTTCACCTATTTGAGCCTCTAGGTTGTTTTCTACCCTTGTTATTTTACCAGATGTGGAATAATAAATAAATGTTTTTTCTTCTGCGTTCTATTCCTTTCATAGCCGCCTGGGTCACCATCTCCGGGATCTCCTGAATAATTTTTGTCCCCTTTTATCTTAACTATTTTACTATCTCTCACGTCAATTACAAGAAAACCAACTTCATTTGCTTTTACGTTAAACTTTTGGTTAGGAAAAACTATTCTTTTTCCTAAAAAAACATTGTCATCCTTTGCATGCCGATAAACAATTCCCTGGATTCCTGCTTCAGATAAATATAAAGATTTTAGGTAAGCCTCTTGGGCGAGAAGTTTTTGAAAACTTTCCATAATAAAAAAAGCCCTAATACTGCGATATTGGCTACAACCATTGTTATTATCGCTGATATTAGGGCAAATCCTTTTTTATTTTTCACTAATCAAATAATAAAGAATTATTCAAATGAACCGTCAGTGTTGTCATAAGTATAGCTTCCACCATCTGGTCCATTATAATCGCCAAATGCATCTTTAGCCCAACTTCCGTCTGCAATTCCACTTTGTTCAAGAACACTTCCAAAACAAGGATTAGTTGCATCACAAGTAGTACTTACAGCAACGCTATCTAGTGTTGTAGGCCAAACGCAGCTACCGCCAGCGCATTGTTCGATATAATATGTTGCAATACCTGCTCTTACTCCACCAGCTACGCCAGCTTCAGCTGATTCGTTAGCCTGATTTTGAAGATCAATGTACCTAGGAATAGCTACTGCTGCCAAAACTGCCAAAACAACAATAACTATGACTACTTCAATCATAGTAAAACCTTTACGCATGCTTCACCCCCTTTTCCTGATCTTTTCTCAACGATAAAATACAACAGCCATTTTTCTATATTTATTTCCTTTACCACAAAATACAATAAAAATTTTCTATTGTCAAACTAATGTTTGAAAGGTTGGCTCAAACTCCACATCGGGAAAAAAACAGCTAAAGCAACAAACAACACGGCTGCGCTAAGAACAAGAATTAATGTCGGTTCAATACAAGTAATAAGGTTCTTTAAACTATTTTTTACCTGAATATCATAATAATCCGAAACAAATAAAAGAAAATCACCTAGTTGACTTATTTTCTCTTTATCTATAAAATAGATTAAAAATTTTACCCTCTTATAATTTCCTCAGCAGCCTTTAGGTAATCATTCTTTTCAATGATTGGCCTACCAACGACTATATAATCGGCTCCATTAGCAAAAGCTATGGAAGCCGTAGCAATTCTTTTTTGATCTCCCTTCTGATCCAGGGGATTGCGAATGCCTGGAGTAATTACTTTCAGCTTAGGAAAATCTTTTTTTATCTCTTTAACATCATTGGCTGAAGAGATTACTCCTTCTAACCCTACATAATCAGCCTGCCTAACTAAATCATGAATTTCAGATTTAGTAGCTTCTGAACTTGTAAGCACACTTACCCCTAAAATCAATGGTCTTGCTTTCTTCATTTTCTCAGCTGTCTTTGCAACTGCCTCTTTTACTGCCCCAAGAGCTTCTCTCCCTGAATAAAGGTGCACAGTAAAGGCCCAACATCCTAACTCAGCAATAACCGAAGATGTTCTAGCCATAGTATTAGGAATATCATACAATTTTAAATCTAAAAAAATATCTATTCCTTGATCAATCAACCCCTTAACAAAATCTGGCCCAAACTTAGTAAAAGCAATTGAACCAATTTTAAATTTTACTCCTTTAGGAGCAAAGATGTCTATTGCTTTTTCTATTTCGCTTCTTTTATCTAAATCCAAAGCAACAATTAATTTTTTCCAATTATTATTCAATTAATCCTCCTCTCAGCTTATTTATATCGTTAACTTTATCCTTCTTCATATACTTCTTTATTCCTAACAAAACATCTTCTCCACTATTAGGGTTAACTAAGTTTATAGTTCCTAAACTAACTGCAGTAGCTCCGGCTAGAATGAACTCAATCGCATCGGTTGCATTCTCTATCCCTCCGCCACCAATAATCGGAATTTTAACTTCCTTGGCTACTTTCCAAACTCTATAAAGACTCATTGGCTTAATTGCTCGGCCAGAATACCCCCCATAAACATTCCCTAGATAAGGTTTTTTAGTTTCAGTATTTATTCGAAGGGAAAAGAAGGTATTTACTAATGATATACCATCAGCTTTACCTTGCTCCACAGCTTTGGCAATTTTTACAATATCACTCACTTCAGGAGTAATTTTTATAAACAGAGGCTTGCTGGTTATCTTTCTTAAGGTCTTGGTTAAATTATAAGTTGCCTTAGCATCTTGGGAAATTAATTTTTTTAATTTTAGATTAGGGCAGGATAGATTGATTTCAAAACCATCTATTCCTTTTTCGCAAGTTAAGGCTTCTACAACTTTTCTGTATTCCGCATTTGAAGAGCCACCAACGCTAACAATGCACTTAGTGTTTAATTTTTCAATTTCCGGTAGTTTTTCTTTTATAAAAACTCCTAACCCAGGGTTTTCTAAGCCTACCGAATTCATCACTCCACATTCGCTTTCGTAAATTCTTGGCGGCGGATTCCCAACTCGAGATTTTAAAGTTATAGTTTTAGTAGTAACAGCGCCTATAGCTTTAAAATTAGCTAAGTCTTTTAGCTCATTCCCATAGCCAAAAGTTCCTGAAGCAGAGATTATTGGAGTATCTAACTTCAGTTTTCCTAATTTTACTTTTAGATTAATATTCATTTTCCTAAAATCATTTTTATCGATATCAAGAATAAAAATATTCCAAAAACCTTCCTTAATACAGGAGCAGGTACTTTGTGAACAAAAATTGCTCCAATCAGCCCGCCAACTAAAAATCCAATACAAATAAAAGCAGCCATGTTTAGCTTAACATTCCCATGACTATAATACTTCCAAGCAGCTAGCAATCCTATCGGCGGAATCATCAAAGCTAAGGTTGTACCTTGAGCTTGATGTTGACTAAGGCCAAATATATACACTAAAACTGGAATCAGTATTGACCCGCCTCCAATTCCTAAAAACCCACTCGCGATTCCTGCTCCTAGCCCCAAAGCTATATATGTATACCACATATCTATTTTACCCCTCTACAAAACATCATTCATATTAAACACTGGGCCATCTTTGCATACTTTTTTATAACCATTTTTGGTTTCAATGGTGCATCCGCAGCATGAACCTAGGCCACAACCCATAAACTGCTCAAAGGAAACTTGGCAATTTACATTTTTATTCTTACCAATAGCTTTCTTCATTCCTTTAAACATACCTTCAGGCCCACAAGTATACAAGTTTATTTTATCACTCTTATTGAATTTATTAAAAAGACTTTTTAAAATATCTACAGCCGTCCCTTTTCTTCCTTTTGAACCATCTTCAGTTGCAATATAAACTCGGCATCCTCTCTTCCTAAATTCATCCGCGCATATAGTGTCATTTTTGTCTTTTGCTCCTAAGATAGCGATTGGCTTAGTCTGTTTCAATCTATCTGCAAGAAAAACTAACGGTGCAACCCCTAGCCCCCCAGCAAGAAGAATATTTTTTCCGCTTTTACTATTCAAACAAAACCCTCTCCCTAAAGGACCTATAATATTTAACTCATCTCCTTTTTTATAGTCAGACAGAATCTGAGTCCCTCGACCTCTAATCCTAAAGAGAATAAATACGGTTTTCCCCTTAACACAATGAATACTAAACGGTCTTCTTAGAATAGTTTTAATTATTTTAATGTGAAGAAATTGTCCAGGAGAAGAGTTCTTCGAGATATAAACAGAATCAAAGCTCAAAAGAAAGATATCGGTCTTAATTTTATTGATCTTTTTAACTCTTACGGTAAGCTCTTTAGGGGTACTGACCTTCATCATGCTTCCAGTATTATATCAGATTATTTTACTTTAACAATGGGAGAAAATAGAGGTGTAGTAGCTAAGTGATAATGTCCT
>JAGLSH010000049.1 GCA_023135855.1 Candidatus Omnitrophota bacterium | reverse complement strand
CGCAATATGAGTTACAATTCACCATTTCCACCTTTTCTTTAAAAAAAGCTTGATTTTAGGTCGCTATATTGATAAACTTATTGTAAAGAAATATTAAAAATAAATGGGAGGTTTCAATGAAAAAAGTGTATTTTGTAATTATTGCTACTGCTTTCATCTTAAGTCTTACCGGGTGTGATTTATTACCTACTTTTAAAAAAAGTTCCAAGCCAAAAGCTTCTACTAAAGTTGAGTCAAGTGGGCCTATTCTTGCCAAGATAAATGATTGGACTTTGACAGTTGCTGATTTTGATAGACAGATAGAAACACTTATTAAAATAAATGAGGGAGATGTAAATGTCCCGGTACAAATGATGGGGATTTTAGCTAGTACATTTATTCCTGTCTATATAGAAAAAGTTGATTTAAGTTCTGCTGATGGTAAGGGGTTGTATTTAGAGTTTCAGATGAATATGGAACTATTGGCTCAAGAAGCTGAGAACAGAGGCTTAGATAAGGATCCAGAAGTTATAAGAGGTATAAGAAGAAATACTGTAGAAATTCTAGATTTATCTTTACTTAATAGAACACTTAAAGATATTAAAGTAACTTCTGCAGAGGTAGAAGAGGTTTATAATAATGAATATAAAAGAACTTTAGAAAATACAGAACAAAGAAAGATTAGCGAAATTGTAGTTAGTTCAAAACCTAAGGCTAATGATATTTTGGTACAGCTTCTTACTGGAGGTAAGTTCTCAAATTTAGCTTCTCAGCATTCAATAGCTGAGACAGCAGCTAAGGGAGGGGATTTAGGTTATTTAGTACCTCGGCCGGATATAAAATTTAACAAATTTTGGGAAACAGCTTATACTTTAGATAAAGGTGCAACTTCTAGTGTTTTTAAAGATGACAGTAAGGAAGAATATTACATTATTATGGTTGAAGATGTTAAGAAGGGAGAGCCAGAACCTTTAGATGCAATGTATAGTCAAATAGAGATTCTGATGATTCAGCAAAAAAGCGTTGAATCTATTACTGAATTGATTAGAGATATAAAATTAAAAGCAGACGTTGTTATAAATAGTAATTTAATAAATTAAGGAGAAAAATGGATAAGAGGATGTTGAATTTAATAATTGGAGTTGGGTTAGCAGTTATTGCTATAATGCTAATTCATACCAGGATGCAACAGGATCAAAAGCTTATCCAACAGCTTGCTAGTAAAGGTGAAATTTTAGAGGTAGTAGTGGCTAGAGTAGATATTCCTAAGGAAGGTACGGTTACTCGAGATATGGTTGTTTTAAAGAGAATCCGTTCTAATGCTTATCAGCCAGGAGACTTAACATCTCCAGAGTCAACAATAGGCAAGTTTGCAAAATTAGATATTTTAAAAGGTCAACATGTTAATAGTACTATGCTAAGATCTTCAGCTGGAACAAAGTTTTTGTCGCAGAGAATTCCTAAAGGTATGCGGGCGATGACTTTATCAGTAGATAAGATTTCTGCTATTGAAGGACTTATAAAACCTAGTGATTATGTGGATATTATTGGAACTTTTAATATCTCAGCAGGGCAGAATTTAGTAGTTACTTTATTTCAAGGAATAAGAGTTTTAGCTACTGGCAAGAATATTTCTCCCCATAGAGTAGATAAGACTGCTGATACAGTTACAGTCGCACTTAAACCAGATGATATAAAGTTACTTACTTTTGTTTTAGAATCCGGGAATAAAATCCGGTTAACTTTAAGGGCTCCATTGGATTCTTCTCAGGAAATAGGTTATGCTGCCGTTACTCTTGATGTTTTGATGAAAAGGTTGGGTATGTATGCACCGCCTCCTCAAACGGAGAAAGAGTCAACTTTAGAAATTTATAAAGGATCACAAAAAGAAAAGATTTCTGTATCTAGATAATAGAGGAGGAATATTTAATGTTTAAAAAATTATTTTTAAAAATATTGATTTGTGTATTTTTAATGACTTCCCAAAGTGCCTTCGCACAATTTTTAGATGCCGAAGAAGTTAGTGATGAAATATTTTTAATAACCGGAGAGGTTAGGGTTTTAGAGGTTTATTCTCCTAAAAGAGTTTCAGTAAGAAATCCGGAAGTAGCTGATGTAGATTCAGTGTCAAACGATGAAATAATACTGGTAGCAAAGATGGCTGGGAGTACTAACTTGACAGTTTGGGATAGAGAGGGTTCAAAGATATTTTATATTACTGTTTATTCTCAAGATCCTGACGCTCTAAAGAAAAAGCTGGCTAGGGCGGTTAATGAAAGATTAGGGGTGGAAGAAGTTTATTTTAGAAAAAATGATGTTACTGGCAAGGTAATGGTTATTGGAGAAGTAACAGTCATCGAAAAGGAGCAGATAGATTTAATCTTAGAACCTTTTGCTGAAAGCATTGATAATCTAGTTGTGGTTGGTGAAGCAACTCAAATGGTAGAAGTTGATTGCCATATTTTAGAGCTAACTAAGAGTCTTTCTGAAGTTTTTGGTATTAATTGGACCGGGACTTCTGGTTCATCTCCAACAAGCTTAACTACACTTAGTGCTCCTGCGATAACCGGACAGTTTGAAGATGTTTTTAGGATTACTGATATTACCAGGGCTGCTCTTAGTAGTCAGATTATGGCTGCAGTTGATAAAGGAAAAGGTAAGATTCTTGCTAAGCCTAAACTTATGTGTTTATCTGGGCAAGAGGCTAGTTTTTTAGTAGGAGGAGAAGTTCCAATAGTTACGGTTACTGCATCTTCTAGCGGTGACACAGTGGCTGAGGATGTTGAATACAAAGAGTATGGTGTAATGTTGAATATACAACCAGTTGTTCTTGAAGGTGATGATATTAAGCTGAATATAACTACTGAAGTAAAAGAGTTATCTACTGAAGGTCAATATGTACGGGCTGATGATACAACCATTAAAGCTTTTGCTACCAGAAGCACTTCTACTGTCTTGCGTCTTAGGCCTGGACAGTCAGTTGTTATTTCAGGATTATTTAAAGATAAGGTTACTAAAGACGATATTAGCGGTATCCCTGGCTTAATTGATATACCTATTTTAGGAGCGCTTTTTAGATCTAAAGATTATCAAGAGGATCAGACCGAGCTAGTTATTTCTCTTGTTCCCAGGTTAGTAAATATGGGAAGTAAGAAAAATAATTTTAAAAAAGCAAAAAGAAAAACACCTCTTGCGAAAAGTTTAAACATTAGTCCTAAATATTTGAAAGAAGAAACAGCTTTAAATCAATATATTTTAAAAGTTCAAAAGAATATTTTTCAGTCTCTGGAGTATCCTTATTTAGCTCAGGAAGCCGGATGGCAAGGAACAATAAAAGTAAAGTTGCATCTTGATAAAGAAGGAGAGCTTCTTAATTATAAGATTAGTGAATCTTCAGGTTACCTTTCTTTTGATGATAGTGTAGCAAAGGTAGTAAAGTCTTTGAGCCCATACCCTCCATTTCCTTTCGATGTTGAGATAAAAGATTTGTGGATTGATGTACCGATAGTTTATAAAATAAATTAACTTAATGGAAGCAAAGGTAATTTCTTTTTTTAGCACTAAAGGAGGGGTTGGCAAAACCCTGATTTCTTTAAATCTAGCCGTTAGTCTTTCCTTAAAAAAGAAAAAAATATTTCATCTCGATTTAGACTTAGGGGCTCCGCAAGCAACTTCTAAACTCCTAGGAGTTGAGAGTAAATATTGTTTATTTAATTTTATTGATCATTTAGAAGAGTTTAAAAATAAAAAGAGAAGTATAAGTAATTACTTGGGTCGCTACAAAAGTAACCTCTATTTTCTTCCGGCTATTTTTAAAATGTCCCAAAGATCTCACATAACAGCGCAAAGAATAAAAGATTTTCTTTCTATTATTCATAAAGATTTTGACTATGTTCTTATAGATGCTGGTAGCAATATGAGCAATGAATTAATTGCTACTTTAGATTCTTCTAATCTTATTTTTCTAGTTCTTACTCCGGATATTCTATCAGTCTATCAGACTGAATGGCTTCTTGATACCTTGCAGAGCTTAGGATTTCCTTTAACTATGATTAAGACAATTCTTAATCGAGCAGAAAGTAAAGGATCAATAAGTTGGCAAGAGATAAAAGTACTTCTTCCTTCAGAAGTCATAGCTTTAATGCCTTCAGATGGAAAAACTATTGGTTTAGCTGTTAATAGAGGTATTCCAGTTGTTGTAGATAGTCCTGCTTCTAAAGCAGCGATTGCCCTTGATAAGTTGGCTGATTTTATTATTGAGAAAAAAGATTTATATATAGAGCATAAAACTCTTGCTGATATAGGGGTTGTTAAGGAAGAGACTAAGGATTCTGGAGAAATATTCTTGCAGAAAATTGGGGTAATAGAAAAAGCAAAGAGAAGTAAGTTAGGCGAAGAAGAAGACCAGGTAATAATATTTAAGAGAAGAGTTCATCAGAGACTAATTGATGAACTTGACCTAAAGAGAATGTCTGTTGAAACATTTACTGTTGATGTTGCTAAGGCCGAAGAACTAAGGAAAAAAGCTGAAAGGATAGTCTCTAACATTATTAGTAAAGAAGCCGGAGGATTTATTTCTTCTTTGGAAATTAGAAAAAAAGTAACTAAGGAAATTATAGATGAAGCTTTAGGCTTTGGCCCCTTAGAGGATTTATTAGGAGATTCTTCAATTACTGAAATTATGGTAAACAATAAAGATCAGATATATATAGAAAAAAGAGGTAAATTAGAATTGACTAGTAAGAAATTTACAACCAATGAGCAGGTAAAGGTAGTAATTGAGCGTATTCTTGCCCCTTTAGGCCGTAGAATTGATGAGTCGGTTCCTTATGTTGATGCTAGGCTTCCTGATGGTTCTCGTGTAAATGCTGTGATCCCACCATTGTCTTTAACCGGACCAAGTTTAACTATTAGAAAATTTTCTCGTGAACGTTTTACTGTAGATGATTTAATAAAAAGATTTGGAAGCCTGACTCCGGACATGGCTAAGTTTATAGATGCGGCAGTAAAATCTCGAAAGAATATATTAGTCTCTGGTGGTACTGGATCAGGAAAGACAACTTTGCTTAATATTGTTTCTTCTTATATCCCCGAACATGAACGGATAATTACCATTGAGGATTCAGCAGAATTAAAGTTGAATCAATCTCATTGGATAAGGCTGGAGAGTCGTCCGCCAAACATAGAGGGCAGAGGTGAAGTTGGTATAAAAGATTTATTTCGAAATACCCTACGTATGCGTCCGGATAGAATAATTGTTGGTGAGTCTCGCGGTGGAGAAGCTTTGGATGTACTTCAGGCAATGAATACCGGTCACGATGGAAGTATGTCTACTATTCATGCTAATTCTACTCATGATGTTTTAATAAGATTAGATAGTATGATTTTAATGAGTGGAGTTGAACTTCCGATTCGATCTATACGCGAGATGATTTCATCAGCCATAGATTTAATAATACATATTGCCCGTCTTTCTGACGGTTCACGTAAGATAACTCAAATTACAGAAGTTGCTGGAATGCTTGATGATATGCATATAAATCTTAAAGATATTTTTAACTTTAATCAAACTGGGGTTGATGAACAGGGAGAAGTCTTGGGAGAGTTTGTCCCTTCAGGATATATCCCTTCTTTTTATGAAGAGATAAGGTCTAGAGGCATAGACCTATCCAGAGAAATTTTTATTCCCAAAGATTAGACTATAGTTTTGTTTGTTATTGTCTTGAGTAAGCAAAACCAGTCAAAGGATTAAGATTATG
>JAGLSH010000048.1 GCA_023135855.1 Candidatus Omnitrophota bacterium | reverse complement strand
GCACAGCCGAGAGGATTTGCAGTATAGGTATGGCCGTGATAAAAAGTCTTCTTTTTTTGATAATCAGCATAAAAGACATTATAAATTTCATTAGTAGTTAAAGTTGCTGCAAAGGGAAGATATCCTGATGTTATCCCTTTTGAAAGACAAATAAAATCTGGTTTTACTTTTGCATATTCACAAGCAAACATCTTTCCAGTTCTACCAAATCCACTGGCAACTTCATCTAAAATTAAATGAATATTATATTTCTTAGCTAGTCTTGAGACTTTCTTAAGATAAGAAGAAGGATAAATAATCATACCTCCAGAAGCCATAACCATTGGTTCTAAAATTAAAGCAGCAATCCCCTTACTTCTTTTCTTTAGTATAGCTTCCAAAGAATCTGCGCACTCAATACTACAACTAGATTTATTTTTTCCTACCGGACAACGATAACAATAAGGCGAAGGAGCTTTAAAGCTTTTAAAAAATAAAGGTGAGAAGATTTTATTAAATAAGTCGACTCCACTCACACTCATTGCTCCAACAGTGTCGCCATGATAGGCACAATCTAGGGATAGAAATTTCGTCTTTTTCTTTTCTCCAATATTTTGCCAATATTGAAATGACATTTTCAGCGCCACTTCAACTGCTGTTGAGCCATTATCAGAGAAAAAAACTTTATTTAAATTACTAGGAGTGATTTCAACTAATTGCTCAGCTAATTTAATTGCTGGCTTATGGGTAAAACCAGCAAATAATACATGCTCAAATGAATTTAATTGACTTTTAATAGCCTTATTTATTTCAGGATGACTATGGCCATGGATATTACACCACCAGCTGGAAATAGTATCATAATAACAATTTCCTTTATTATCATAGAGTTTTATCCCTTTAGCTTTCTCAATTAGAATCGGAGGAAACTTCTGACAATCCTTAGCCTGAGTATAAGGATGCCAAATATATTTTAGATCTTTTTTAATCCATTTATCCATTGTTGATCCCTTATTTTAAATTAGACAATATCTTCTTACCTATTTTCTTAAAACTTTCATACAATAAATCTTTATCTTTAGTCCAAAGCAAACTTCCTAAAGATTTAACCCCACTTATTGCCTCTATTATTTTGGGATTATCTTTTAAAATTATCTTACTTCCCTTATTTCCTAAATTATTAAAAATAACTCCAAGTATTCTAATCTTTCTGGCCCGAAGAGCTTCTATAGTAAGAAGGGTATGATTAATTGCTCCCAACTTATTACCAACTACAATTAAAGCTGGAAGATTTAAATCCTTAGCTAAGTCTATTACTAACTTTTTCTTATTTAAGGGGACCAAGGCTCCACCTACTCCTTCAACTATTACATAATCAAATTCTTTTATTAAAAACTTAAAACTCTTTTTTATTTTCTCTATATTTATCTTCTTCTTCTCTAACTTTGAACCAAGATGAGGCGAAGATGGAAATTTAAAAGTATAAAGAGACATGTCATTTAGATAACTCTTTAAATCTTTTTTTCTCCTACCAAGTAATTTTAAATGTAGGCTAATATCTTTAGAAAAACCTAGAGTACCAGTCTCAACCCATTTCTGAGTTATAACTTCATAACCTTGATCATCTAAAAACTTAGCCAACAACCCGGTTACAATCGTCTTGCCTATACCAGTATCCGTTCCAGTAACAAAAATCCCTCTCATCTCTTACCTCCAACAACTCTTCTATCGGTTTAGGATTCGCCTAAACCGAGGCGCCTAGGGAAAACAGCGGTTTAGGCGAATCCTAAACCGCTTTGCCTACTTATTACCTCGGCAAAAGAGCATTTGATAAGTGGCTACGATACTTTTTCCGCCTTCGGCGGAAAACCTCTTTTTATAAATCTTCTCTATTTGGGCTATTCTTCGAGAAGTCCAAAAAATTTCCCCTCTTAAGCCATCACCCCTTGTGCCAGTACATCTTAAGTTTTCTAACAACTCTAATAATGAATCATATTCTTGGTTGTAAATCTCTTCTCTCACACTTACTTCTTTAAAAATATCTTTTAATATTCTCTCTATTTCCGCTCTTTTTAAAAAATTACTCGCACTTATTGCCACTGGCTTATTAAGAAACTCCTTCAAACAACTATGCAATTGAAAAAAAGTCTCAGGACCAAAAGTAGAAAATAAAATAGTTCCTCCCGCACTAAGAGCTTCCCTATATTTTATTAAATCCAGCTTCAAATCTTGAAACCATTGAAAACTAGCATTAGAACTTATAAGATCAAATTCTTCTTCTAGCCTAAATTCCTGGGCATCAGCAACAATAAATTCTATTTCCTTATCTTCTAACTTCTTCTTGGCAACTTTAATCATCTCAGAAGATATATCTATAGCTACTATCTTAGCTTTAGAAAATTTCTCTCTTAGAAGTTTGGTATAATTTCCAGTTCCACAACCAATATCTAAAATCTTTGAAAAACTTTTGCCCTTAACTCTTTCAATCAACGTAGAAGCACAAAAGTTCTGAACTTTTGAATGCTGATCATAATCCCAAGCATGTTTTGAAAAATTTTCTTCTATTATTACTTTTTTTATCATATATACTTTCCTAAATCAGTTTCCAAAAAAAGAGCATGACTACAATTTTCAACAATTATCAACTCGGCTCTTGCTATAGTTTCACAAACTTCTCTAGCCTCTTCAATTGGCGCTATTTGATCACAAGCCCCATGTATAATTTTTATTTTCTCTATTGCCAATAATTCTTGGGTATTTATCTGTGACTTTGCTAAATAATCTAAAGTCTTAAGTAAATATTCTAAATCAAAATCTTGGCAATAAGCTTTAAGTAGGTTTTCCTTAAACCAAATCATATTCTCTTGTTTGAAAAAACACTGTTTATAGAATTTATAAAGATAACCCTTCTTGCTTCTTTTAAGAAATTCTCCTATTTCAGCTATTTTTTCTTGATCATATTTTTTTCTTATTCCTATTAAGATAAGCTCCTCTACTAACCCAGGATATTTCCCGGCAAACTCTGCTGCTAAGAATCCACCCAAAGACCAACCCAGCAAAGAAATATTCTTTATCTCCTTCTCTCTCAAAGTATTAAAAAGGCTACTTTTAAAAGTAGAAAGCGAAAAATCAATGGGTAATAAGTAATTAAATTTTAAATCTAATAAGTCAAAAACCCTATAATCAGTAGCCCAACCTGGGATAAGGACAATAGTCTTATCGCTTCCTCTGTCTAAATATTTAAAAATTGGCTCTGACATAAATCTTTAATAAGTTTTTCTAGAATTTCTTTTGAATGATTCACAGTTACTGAAAATCTCAACCGAGATTCTCTCTCGGGTACAGTAGGCGGCCGTATCGGAAGGACCCAATAACCTTTTTTCTCTAACTCTTTACTAATTTTAACTACCTTTTGATTGTCCGATATAATCATCGGCACTATTTGAGATGACCCTTTTACTTTTAATCCCAAATCTTTTAATCTTTCTCTAAAATAATCACTATTATTAATAAGATCTTTCCTTCGCCTTGGTTCTTCTCCTACTAATTCTAAAGAAGCTAAATTAGCTGCAATTACTGAAGGTGGAAGAGCAGTAGAATATATAAAACTTCTAGCAGTGTTTATTAAATAGCTAACTAAAACCTCTGAACACGCAACATAACCACCAAAACTTCCCAAGGCTTTACTAAAGGTACCCATTATTAAATCTATTTCCTTGGTCACTTCCTCTTCTTCAACTACACCGGCCCCATTCCTGCCAAATATTCCAGTAGCATGGGCTTCATCTACCATTAATTTACAATTGTATTTTTTCTTCAAACTAACTAATTCTTTTAATAGTGGTTTATCGCCATCCATACTAAATACACTCTCAGTTATTATTAAAGCTTCTTTAAACTTATTTCTCTGCTCTTTTAATAATTGCTCTAAGTGATTTGAATCATTGTGTCTAAAACGAAAAAGCTTTGCTCCCGACAAAGCTATCCCATCTATTATGCTGGCATGATTTAGTTTATCAGAAAAAATAATATCACCACGATTACAAATAGCGCTTATTATTCCAACATTAGCCTGATAACCAGAGTTAAAAATTAAGGCTTTTTCTTTACCTTTAAGATTAGCTATTTGCTCTTCTAATCTGTGATAAATATCTAAATCTCCACTCAAAAGCCTAGAAGCTGATGAACCTACGCCTAATTCTTCTATTACCTCTTTAGCCACTTGCTTTAACTTAGGGTGAGTTGAAAAACCTAAGTAATCATTAGAAGATAAATCAATATGCTCTTTACCTTTTGATTTTCTTAGCCCTTCCCCTCGAAAAGTCGCTGGTTTTAAAACCCTTAGTAAATTATTCTTTTCTCTTTTCTTTAAAAATTCTTCTATTCGTCCCATAATTTTTTTACTTCTTCTATAAGCTTATAATCAGCCTCAAGGGCCCTTCCCTTAACAGTTAGATAACCTCCAATAAGCATCCCATTGGCTCCAGCCATAAAACCTAGGCCTTGAAAATCACCTAAAGCACTTTCTCTTCCGGCTGCTATTTTTATAAGCTTGTCTTTTAAGATTACTCTAAAAATTGATAAAGTCCTAATAACATCACTGCAGGAAATTGGTTTTACATTCTCCAAAGAAGTTCCTTTTATCGGAACTAAAATATTTATTGGCACTGAATCTATGTCTAACTCTTTTAAAGCAAAAGCCATATCAATTCTATCCTGCCAAGTCTCGCCCATGCCGATTATTCCACCACTACAAACTTCTAAACCTACTGCTTTAGCAGCCCTTACTGTGTCCACTCTCTCTTTAAAATCATGAGTTGAAACTATTTGTTTATAAAATCGCTCGGAAGTTTCAATATTGTGATGATAACGAGTGAGACCGGCTTCCTTTAATTGCTTTAATTCTTCAACTTTTAAAGCTCCCAAAGAAGCGCAAACAACAATTCCAATCTCCTCTTTTATTTGAGAAATTGCTAGAATTATCTCCTCTAACTCTTTTGGAGCAAGACAATTTCCACTAGTTACAATACCAAACTTCTCAACTCCAATTTCTTTAGCCTTCTTGGCAGCTTTTATAATTTCTTCTTTCTTTTTTAAAGGATGAGTAGCTATATCAGTAGAATGGTGAGTTGATTGAGCGCAAAACTTACAGTCTTGATTACAATAACCGGATTTAGCATTTATAATACTACACAATTCAAGCTTAGAACCTAAGTGCTCCTTTCGAGTTTTATTAGCTAAAGATAATAGTTCTGGTAAGGGAAGATTAATTAACGAATCCAAATATTCCTTTTCCATGTTGGCATTTACCTCCATTGTCATCTATTGTAACACTAAAGGTTTACAATTCCAAAAGGAAAAATTTAAAATAAAAAATTTTAAGTCTTGAGCTTTGTAATGTCTCCGGAGGTTATTTTCTCTACCTTACCATCGCTTTTGCGCAAAAGAAGGTATCCTTTATCGTCTATTCCAATAGCTTCACCTATTATCTGTTTATCAAGAACTTCTACTTTTACTTGTTTACCCCAAAGAAAACAAAATTTACTCCACTCCTGAAGAAGATTAGAAAAACCTTGATGTTGGGCCTGGAGATAACAAATTTCTATCTCCTCAAGTATTCTTTTAGCAATCTCTACTCGCGATACTTTCTTTTTTAAATTTAAAAATAAAGAAGTAGCCTCTGTCGGTAAGTCTTTGGAATTAACATTAATGCCTATCCCTACTACTACAAAGTTAACTCTATCAGTCTCAGCACTCATCTCGCAAAGTATTCCGCCTAATTTTTTCCCTT
>JAGLSH010000047.1 GCA_023135855.1 Candidatus Omnitrophota bacterium | reverse complement strand
TTCAGGGATTGACCCTATAGTAGTTGGTGAAGCAAAGGAAATAATCACTGAATTGAGAGACAAGGGAATGGGTATTTTAATAACTGATCATAATGTACGGGAAACTCTTTCAATAACTAATAGAGCTTTTTTGATTTCAGAAGGTAAAATTTTAATTTCAGGAACAGCTGATGATTTGATTAATCATAAAGAAGCTAGGGAGATATATTTGGGGAAAGACTTTAAGCTGTAAATTTTTAGTAAAGTTAAACATTTAAGTAAAAGGAGAAACCATTAGAATGAAAGTAGAATTAAAAAAAATAGATAAGTTAAAACGAACAATTAAAGTAGAAGTTGAGGGAGAAGAATTTTTAAAGGAAAAGAATGAAGTTTATAGTAAAAGATCCAAAGACCTTAAGGTTCCGGGTTTTAGACCGGGGAGTGCGCCTTTAGATGTTTTAGAGAGACACCATAGCAAATTTTTAAAAGAAGAGCTGCTAAAGGAATCTTTACCGACTTTTTATCGCAAAGCTCTAGAAGATCAAAAAATATTACCAGCAGGCATGCCTCATGTATACGATATAAAGCTTACTGCTAATGTTTTATCTTTTTCTGCAGATTTTGAGGCTAGGCCTGAAATAGAAGCTAAAGAGAGTAATTACAAAGGGATAAAGATTAAGATTAAAAATTGCGAAGTAAAAGAAATTGAAGTTGAAAAAGTGCTAACTAATTTAAAAGAAGGAATTAAAAAAGTAATTAATAAGGATTTAGAAGATGGTGATTTGGCTAAGTGGGCTTCTTATCCTGACATTAAGTCTTTAAGGGAAGCAATAAAAGCTCAGCTTTTTATTGAGAAATCAAGAGAACGTCGGCAAAAAGTAGACAACCAGGTTCGTGCTCATTTACTTAAGGTATTCAAGGTAGAATTGCCTAAGGATGAAGTTACTCGACATCATCAAGAGCTGGTGGATAGAGAGATTTATAATTTACAGCGTCGTGGTGTTCCTCAGGAAGATATTGATAAGTATAAAAAAGATTTAGGAGAAAGATTGCAATCAGTGGCTGAGGAAGATTTAAGAATATATTATATTTTAGAGGCAATTGCTAAAAATGAAGGAATCAAGATTGATAACAATATCGGCGATGTTGTTTTAGGATTTGTTTTGAACCAAGCACAATTTAGTTCGTAGCTCATAGTTTATAGTCGATGAGCCATGAGCTAAGAGCTAAGAAAGGAGGTTAAATATGCGGAATCAATATGTTCCTATGGTAATTGAGCAAACTGGTAGAGTAGAACGAGCTTATGATATATACTCGAGATTACTTAAAGATAGAATTATTTTTATTGGAACACCAATAGATGACAATATCGCCAACGTTGTAATTGCTCAATTATTATTTTTGCAGATGGAAGATGTAAATAAAGATATTAGTCTTTACATAAATACTCCTGGTGGAGCTATTACAGCTGGTTTGGCAATATATGATACAATGCAATTTGTAAAATGCGATATTGCAACCTATTGTGTAGGGCAAGCTGCTTCTTTTGGAGCTTTACTTCTTTGCGCTGGCACTAAGGGGAAGAGATTTTCCTTGCCTAATTCTCGAATTATGATTCATCAGCCTTGGGGTGGAGTTCAGGGGAGCGCAGAGGATATCTCGATACAGACAAAAGAGATTTTAAGGCTTCGAACTAAGGTCAATGAAATTCTTTCTCTTCATACTGGCAAAGGCCTCGATAAGATTGAGGAAGATTCCGATAGAGATTTTTTTATGAGTGCCCCAGAGGCAAAAGAATATGGAATATTAGACGAAGTACTTGTTAATGCTAAGCAGAAAAAAAGTAAAAAATAATATTTAATTTTGGATTTTGAATAGGAGAAAAAAATGAAACGCAGATTTTTAATGACTCCCGGCCCTTCGCCAGTACCTCTCTTTGTTAGAGAGAGCTTGTCGCAGGAGATGATGCATCATCGGACTAGTGAATTCAAAGAAATTTTGAAAAAAGCTCATGAAGGGTTAAAAAGTATTTTTTGTACTGAAAACCCAGTGTTGGTTCTTTCTTCCTCGGGAACTGGTGCTATGGAGGCTAGTGTAAGTAATTTGTTTTCCAAGGAAGATAAGGTGTTGGCTATTGGTGGAGGAAAATTTGGTGAAAGATGGGCAGAGATAGCTAAAGCTTTTGGATTAAATGTAATTGAAATGAATGTCGGATGGGGTACGGCACCAAGTCCAGATGAGTTAACTAAAATTTTAGACGATAATAAAGATATTAAAGCGGTTCTTACTACCCTTTGCGAGACTTCTACAGCTACTGTTTTTGATGTTGAGAAAATTGCTAAAATTACGAATGAAAAGGATATTCTTTTAGTAGTTGATGCTATTAGTGGTTTAGGCCAGGATGTTTTATTGACTGATCAGTGGGGAGTTGACGTAGTTGTTAGCGGTTCACAAAAAGGTCTTATGCTTCCTCCAGGCTTAAGTTTTATAAGTTTGAGTAGGAGAGCTCAAAATGCAATAGCAACCTCTAATTTGCCTAAATATTATTTTGATTTAAAGAAGGCTCTAAAAAGTCATGCTAATGATGACACGCCATATACTTCAGCTGTGTCTCTTATAGTAGGTTTGGCGACTGCTCTTGAGGCAATTAAGAAAGAGGGTCTAGAAGTAAGGTGGAAAAAATTCTCGAAAATGGCTGAAGCTACAAGAGAGGCAGCTAAAGCTTTAGGCTTGGAAACATTTTCTCAAAGTCCTTCTGATTCAGTTACAGCTATTGTTTCTCCTGAAAATATTAAATCTTCAGATATTGTTAAGATATTAAGAGGAGAGTACGGTTTAAGTATAGCTGGCGGACAGGCTGATTTTAAAGATAAGATTTTTAGAATTGCCCATATGGGTTGGATAAGCGATAAGGATTTAATTGAATGCTTTTTACTCCTTGAGAAGGTCTTAGGAGGGTTAGGCTATGAGTTTGAACAAGGGATTTCGAAATTACGGTTAGAGGAGGTTCTCTATGGATAAGATTATTGTATCTGATAAATTAGCGCCAGAAGGTATCAAAATATTAGAGGACTCAGGCTTTAAAGTGGATTGTAAGTATGGTTTAAGCCCTGATGAACTTAAAAAAATAATTGGCAATTATCAGGGTATTATAATAAGAAGTAGTACGAAATTGACTAGTGATGTTATTGAAAAAGGCGATAATCTAAAGGTTATTGGTCGGGCCGGAGTTGGTTTAGATAATGTGGATATAGAGGCAGCGACTAAAAAAGGAATAATTGTAATGAATGCTCCGGGAGGAAATACTATTTCTACCTGTGAACAGACTTTTGCTCTTATGCTGGCTATTGCAAGGAATATTCCCTTTGCCCACACTTCGCTTAAAGGAAGGAAATGGGAGAGAGCAAAATTTAAAGGAACTGAGCTTTATTCTAAAGTGTTAGGTGTTGTTGGATTGGGACGTATTGGCAAAGAAGTAGCTAAACGGGCAATTGCTTTTGGTATGGAGGTTTTAGTATATGATCCTTTTATATCTGAGGATGTAGCTGAGAAGACTGGTATAAAATTAGTTGAGTTAAAGGAGATTTATAAGCGTGCAGACTTTATAACTACCCATACTCCGCTTACTGAAGAAACTAAAAATTTAATTTCTAATAAAGAGTTTTCCCAGATGAAACCAAGTACTTTTATTATTAATTGTGCCCGGGGAGGGATAGTTGACGAAGAGGCTTTGTACGAAGCCTTAAAAAGTAAAAAAATTGCTGGAGCAGCTTTAGATGTTTACTCAAAAGAACCACCTCTTGATTCTAATCTCCTAGAATTAGAAAATCTTATCACTACTCCTCACTTAGGAGCTTCTACTGAAGAAGCTCAGATAAATGTTGCCATAGAGGTTGCGCATTGTTTAAAAGATGCTCTCCAGGGTAAGGCTATTAAAAATGCTGTCAACTATGCTCAACTTGATCCTGAGACTTATAAAATTATTGAACCATATTTTAATTTAGCTGAAAAAATGGGAAAATTTATTTCTCAGCTCATTCAAGGAGGGGTAAAGGAAGTTAAAATATCCTATTTAGGCGAAATTTCAACTTACAAGGTAGATGTTCTTGGAGCAGCTTTCGTCCGAGGATTTTTTTCTCAGCAATTAGAAACCGATGTTAATTATATAAATGCTTTAGAAGTTGCTAAGGCTAGAGGTATCAAAGTAGAGCAGGTGAAAATAAGTGAGGAAGAAGAATATTCTAATAGTATAAGAGTAAGGGTTATTTCTGACAAAGAAGAACGTTTATTAGAAGGGACTCTTTTTGCTAATAAGGAAGTTCGCTTTGCTAAGATGGATGATGTTTATATTGAGATTGCTCCTTCTGATCAGATGCTGGTTATAAGTAATCATGATAAACTTGGAGTCATAGGGTTCTTAGGTACAACTTTAGGGGCTAACAACATTAACATAGCTGGTATGAGCTTGGGTAAGCGTAGTGGTAAAAAAGAGGCTTTGACTATTCTTAATTTAGATAATTCTGCGAATGAAAAGGTAGTAGAAGAGATTAAGGCTAATCCTAATATAATTTCTGTGAAAGTGGTAAAGTTATAGGAGGAAGTTGATGATTGTTGAAAATGTAGCTAGGAAGGTAATTTTTTTGACGTCTGTAATTAGCGTCTATTTTTTACTTTCATTATCATTTAGTTATGCAGAGGAGTCAATTACTGAATGTGAAGAGTGTAAAGCTACCTATATTCCTGGAGAGACTAAAGACGTAAGTGCTCTGGTTATTACAGACAAGGATTGTTCTTTTTGTGATGTTGGAAAACCTCAAGATATTCTGAAAAATAATTTTGCGGGAATAAAATTTAAAGTTATTGATTACAGGAAGAAGCAGGCGAAGAATCTGATTGCTAAGCATAAGATTCAGACCTTGCCTTCTTTTTTAATTGATTCTTTAGTCAAAGAAGAAAAAAATTTCGAGAAAATCGCATTTATTTTTGAAGGGAAAAATGAAAAAAAGCTTTCATTAATGAAAGAGCTTACTGGTATATGTCTATATCTTAAGAGAAAAGAGATCGGTAAAAAAATTGATTTATTTTTAGATCTTTATGAGGAAGGCGCTAGTGAGATTTTAGATTCTTTAATAAGTTTTTCAAAAGAGAATGAAATTAGTTTGGATCTTCATTTTATTATTTCCCAAGAGAAAAAAGTTGGTTATCCTAAAGAAGAAATACGGGTGGCCTTAGCCATACAGGAACTTTATTCAAATGAATTTAATGACTATGTTTATCGGCGAATAAAGGATATAGTGGATTGTTCTTGGATAGATACGGCTGAGAAGGAAGGTTTAAATTATAAAGAGATAAGAGGTCTGATGACATCTCCAGGAATGGATCAATTAGTTAGCAATAATCAGGAGTTGGCTGAAGAATTAATGGTTGGAGATGGGAATGTTATTTTAATCAATAATAACAAAATCTTTAAGATATTTAATATTGATAAAAAAGAATTAAAGAGTTTCTTTAAAGGAGGGTGAAAATGGCTAAAATTTACATAGTTGATGTTACCAATCGCGACGGTGTGCAGACATCTCGGATATGCTTGTCAAAATTACAGAAGACAATGATCAATCTTTATTTGGATCAGATGGGAGTATTTCAGAGCGAGTATGGGTTTCCAATGACTGGGCATGAGATTAATTATCTTAATTCTAATTTAGATTTAGTTCGTAAGGGAGCAATAAAGGATTTAAGACTTTCTGGTTGGATACGGGCAATAAAGGGGGATGTAGAGAGCGCTTTTAATAATATTCCGGGAA
>JAGLSH010000046.1 GCA_023135855.1 Candidatus Omnitrophota bacterium | reverse complement strand
TGAAAACTTTGAAAAAGTGAAATAAGCGGGACGGAGAATAATGACACTATTATTATTCCTCCGCAAACAAAAACATATAAAGTACTAGTTTTAAGGAACCCTGCCAATAAAGGAGAGATTACAAAAAACAATCCTGCAATTGCAAAAGCAATAATAATCAGTCGTTTTGTGAGTTTTTTAAAAGTAAAAAAAAGTGTGGCCAAATCTCCTTTAGCAATATACTCAGTAAAAAAACGAGTTAAAGTTGTGCCAAGAGGTGATATAGCCATAGAAGTGAACATAACAAAAGAAATCAGAGCATTAAAGGTTCCGTAATCCTCTGGAATCAATAGTCTTACGGTAACTAAATGATAAAGAAGATTAAATACTCCTACTAAGCCAGTTCCTAAAAAAACAATTGCTGTGTGTCGGATCAAGTCGTCTTTAAATAGTTTCTTAAGTTTATTTAGCATAGGTGAATGGGTGTATGGGTGTATGGATATTTTACTCATCTACTCTTTTTCTCATCCACCCATTTACTCTTTTTTCTGAAATCAATTATATGGCCAATAACTTTTAAAAATGCTCTTCCAAAATACTTAATATCATCTATCTCTCGAATACTTATTATTTTACGTAAAATAAATTCAGGGTTAAAACTCACTGAATACATGCCTTGAACTAATTTTGAAAGCTCCTCAGAATTAAAATTTAATTTCATCACCGGATTTTTCATATCATAATAAGACCAATCATAGCTCATCAGCAAATCTTTATCCTTACACTCTTGGAATAAAGGTGTGCCCGGATAAGGAATTACAACTGTTGCCTGCATAGTGTAAGCATAATCTTTTTTTAATAACCATCGACCTAGATCTAAAGTCTTTTTAGCATCCTCATAGCTTTCCCAAGGATAACCAAACATTATAGTTATATGAGGATACAAACCTGCACGTCTGGCATCTTTACATGATTGAATAATATTCTCTACTTTTAAATTTTTATCTATTCGGTCTAAGGTATTCTGATTCGCTGATTCAATACCAAAAAGCAGAAATCTAAATCCGGCTTTTCTCATCAACTTATACATCTCATAATCAACAGCGCCAAACCGCATATTACAATCAAAATTAATTTTCTTATTTAACTTTCTCTCAATTATTCCCTTGCAAAATTCTTCTAACCATCCCCCTACTGGAAATGTTCCAGTATCATCCATAATCTCTTTAATCGAATAGTTATTAACTAAATATTCAATTTCATCTAAAACATTCTTAACACTCCTTGAGCGAAATTGAGGGTAAAGAGTAGTCCAACTACAAAAACGACACTTACCCCACCAGCAATCACGACCACTCATTATATAAGTACCCGGTCTACGGCGATAATTGCCATTTTTGTAAGCATAGAGCTTCCATTTAGTTAAATCCCTATCAATAAAGGGAAGCGTATTTAGATCATGGTTTAATTGAAATTGACCTGTACTCTTAGCTTCTCCATTCTCCCAGTACCAGATTCCCGACTCTAGTTTAGATGATAACTGATAATTGATAATTGATAATTTAGCTTCTTTGAGGACATTGCATAGATTAAGAAGGAGAAAATCATAATCGCCGCCGGTTAAAACAAAATCAACTTTTGAATTTTTAAAAGACTCTTCAGGCAAAGCGGTAACGTGATCACCGAAGAGAACAGTTCGTAGCTCATAGCTCGTAGTTCGTAGTTTTTTTAAATCGTTGATAATTTGCCATTCCTGATTAACTACCGGAGTCTTCACCTCCATGGCAACTAAATCCGGTTTTTCTTTCTTGATAATTTCTAAAAAACTATCGTAAGAAATGCCTTCAGCAATGCAATCAAGCCACTGCACCTCAAAGCCACTCTCTTTAAGCAGAGTTGCAGCTTGAGCCGGAACTACCGGATAAATATAGGTTGGTTCTTTAAAATATTGAAACTGCCGGTTCTGGCCTAAAGTAGGCCAGCCCTTTTCAGAATTTAATGGTGGAAAACAAATCAGTATTTTCATTTTGTTTGAAAAAGTTTATCCAATTTTTTCTGAACGGAAATTCTAATTTTAGCATTAGAAATTATTTTTACCCATTCTTTAGCCTTTCTAAAACTAAATGTTTTAAAAAAATCTAATTCAGGAAAATATCCAAATTGTTTCTTCTTACGGGTTGATAAATATAAACAATCAACTAAGGCTTTTTCCGGCTCGGCTATCAAAAAACTTCCTTGCCCTTTATACCAACCAAAACCCTTAAAAAAAGAAGGTGCTATTTGATGAACGGAAAAAGTTGCTATCTTTGTATGAATTATTTTAGTGTGCTTCATTGAGGCGAGCGTAACAACCTGTGGAATCTGTTCGATTATCCCATGTAAATGTAAAGCGCTTATAAAAGAAACATATGCCCGTTGACCGGAAAAAAGAAAAGGGATTACAGCGCAAGGGCTTAAAAGTTTACTTCCTACTTCGGCCCAGACTCCCCGGCATACCTTAAAAACCACCTCTTGTCTTTGAAGAAAATTCAAGCCTTGGGTTGTAGCTGATAGAGATTTTCCCGAAAAATGAGCTAACTCCTGAGTTGTAAACACCGGTCGATGCAATTCCTTAATAAATTTCAAAATAGAAAATCTAGACACAAGCACCTCTTATCTCTTCAATATAATTAGCTACTTTTAGTTTAATCTCGTCCCATAAGGAAGATGAATC
This sequence comes from Candidatus Omnitrophota bacterium, assembly GCA_023135855.1. GTDB lineage: Bacteria > Omnitrophota > Gorgyraeia > Duberdicusellales > 4484-171 > Susulua. The sequence goes on along the minus strand of JAGLSH010000046.1, from coordinate 3,179 downwards.
GTAAACGCTTTGATCTTCAGCAGTTAAATAAGAAATAACCGTGTCCCGAAATTGTTTAAAATCAACCTCGAAAACATTTTCATAAGCTTTCTTAAACTGAGACTCACTTATTTTAATCCCTTCTTCATTACCTCGCGATCCAGTCAACAGTAAAGGTTTATACTGAGAGGTTAAAATATATAAATCAAAGATATCTCTGGCTTGTATCATCACCCTGGAAGAAAGAGCTTCTATTTTATGAAATGCTGCAGATTGCAAGTTATAATGCGGAATTATCAAAGGAGGTGTTTTGTACAAACGTGAAATAGGGGTTAACACTGACTGGACAATGACTTCCCCCTTAAACCCACGGCGGGAAAATTCAACTTTGGTAAACAGATCTTCGCTAGCTGGGGTAATCAGATGAACTTTGAACCTTTGAGTAGTTTGAGTTTGTTTTGCTTTTGTAATGTCCGGAGGAATAATTCTTTCAATCCCAAATGTCTTAAGGTTATCCTGAAAAAAAACAGATTGGAGTATCTTCATAACCACATCGCGTAAAGCCCCTACTTCTATAGTATGGATATCTATATCCATATCTTCTGAGTATCGAAAACTGTTACAGAAAAAACGCAAATTTACCCCACCCTTAAGTGCATAATAATTTGGGTTAATTTTTCTCGACAACAGCCTTAAAAACTCTAAATGGAAAACCTCCCTTAATTGTAAATATGTATATGTTTCTTTCTTCATGTTATGCATTATAATTTAGTTATATCTAAATTGCAAGACATTATTCATGAACAGACAAGCGACAGGCAAGCATCACTCTTCGGGCATTCTCTTGGCAAATAAACCCTTTATAAAATAAATACCATAAGTAAAGTGAGTCAAAAATATACCAAAAACAGTAAGAAATAACAATTTAACTCTATTTGCTCGACTCTCTTTAGCTGCAGAAACCAATAAAAGGCTACTAGTTAAAATAAAAATTAAATACATGATCAAGCTAAAAGAATAAAAACCTTCAACTGAAGAAGAAAACAAACTTAAAATCCCTCCAACTAATAAAGCTAAAACAAAAATGGATGGAATGAAATACTCAACACAAAGGGAAGTTTTAGGATATCTTTTAGCAAAATATCCCCGATGCAAACCATAGCTTTTAATTTGATTTAAATGACCTTTAAATAACTTTCGTCTATGGTGAAAAACTAAAACCTTAGGACTATAAACCATTCTTTTATCTGTTTCCAAAACCTTCAAACAAAGAAAAGTATCTTCTCCGGGCCAAAAAGGCTTATCGAAACCGCCAACTTTATTAAAAAGATTTTTTCTAATTAAAAAATTACAACTGGGAAAATCAAAAACTTCTCTTCTTTCCTTAGGAATATATCTAAACCCATGGTTACCTGAAATCAAAAACGAAGAATAAACTAAACCACTCCCCTTTTGTAAAATAGAATCATCATCAGGAGTTACTGCTGGACCACAAACACAACCAATTTTATCGCTCTCTTTAAATATCGCTATTGCTTCTTTAAGCCAATTCTTATCCGGATAAGTATCGTCATCTAAGAAAGCAAGAATTTCTCCTTCTGCTTCTTTAGCCCCAATATCCCGTTTCTTTGGTGGAGTAATATCTCCGGTAGGAATTATTTTTACTTTTGAATTAGACAAAATATCCTCCTGAGATAAATTAGAATCTGGCAAGATTATTATTTCATAATCTTCCGTCTTAAAATCAAGCTCCAGACACTTTTTTACACACTGTCCTAAATTCTTACAATAAGCCTTTACGGCAACGATGATCGATACAGTCATAAGTTCCTTAGTCATTTAATTTTTATTTCTTCTATTGCTAAAACCTTAGCCAAAGAAAACAACGTAATTAAAGTTAGATTTGTTTTTCCCTCTTCAATATTTGATATATCCGGTTGTTTCATCCCCACTTGAAAAGCTAATTCCTTCTGACTTAAGCCTTTATTTATTCTTGCTTCTTTTATTTTAGCACCAATTTTTGCTAAAAAAGATATCGGTCTCCCAAAAGGTTTCTTGTAACCAACCCCCTTCTCTTGAAGAATCTGCTCATAAACCGTTTGCCACCAATCAACAAAATCTGCTGGACCTGTAGTTTTTTCCCAATATTTCTTTAGTTTTGGCCAGAATTTAATAAACTCGTTTTTATCTATAAAAAGGAATAACTCTTTTGGCTTTTGACAACGAGAAAGAAAGCTAACCATTCGCATATTAAATTTAGAATGACTGGGATTCTTGAAAATGCTTCCCAACTCCATAATAGCTTTATCGTTTAAATCCCAAAAATATTTTGAGTATACAACCTTTTTCATTCTATTTCCTCAGTTATAAATTTCTTTATCTGATTCTCTAAATAAATAATAATTTCTTTTGAATCAATTTTTTTCTCATATATATCAAGATCTAGCAAATCTAATTGAAATTCTCTTCGTGAAAATGTACGATACCAGTAAACTATTCCACGTTGAAAATTTTGTGGTATGTCTTTCAAAAATTCAGACAATGGTTTAATTTCTTTTGAAAGCTTATATAAGTCAAATACATCCCGGGCTTTCCTGCGACCGACAATAATTTGTCTGCCTATCTCGTCTATTTGCGGTACTATACCTGAAATAGCAATAATCTTTTGATAATATATATCCTCTACACTATACACTGAAACTTTTTTAAACTTCTTAATAATAGGTTTTTCTAAAAGAACATCCTCTACAAAATCAATTTTAAGCGGACGGTCTGTATCTTTCACATCAACCGTATAAAATCTTACCCTTGCTTTTCCAGTTACAGTAAACTCATTTTCTAGGATTATCTTGAAACCAAAAACTTCTTGTGCAGAAGAAATTATTTTATCAATTTCCTTTATATCGTAACGAGGTGAAAAAAAATCTAAGTCTACAGAAAATCTGTGATTAAGATAGTACAACTCTAATGCTGTTCCACCTGCTAGAGCAAACAATGAAGCATTTTCTGCAAAAACTTTTAAAAATATCTTTTGGGCTTGTCTTATTTGCTTATTCATTTTATAGCTTATGTCCTATACTCTATATAGAGTATACACTATAATAGGGTTCTTGTCAAGTTCCATTATTTTGGAAAAAGATAGCTTGAATAGGGAAGGTTACTTACAGATTCACTTAAATTGTTAAAATAAGTCTTATCAG
>JAGLSH010000045.1 GCA_023135855.1 Candidatus Omnitrophota bacterium | reverse complement strand
CTGGTTATAGCAAGAGTAAATTAGCTAAAGTTGGGGTGAAAAAAGTTTTAGATCATCCTACTTGGAAGATGGGTAAACGAGTAACAGTAGATAGTGCTACTTTAGTTAATAAAGGGTTTGAAGTCATCGAGACTCATTATTTTTTTGGATTGGACTATTCCCAAATAGGCATTGTTCTTCACAAGGAGTCAGCAATTCATGCTCTCTTAGAGTGCAAAGACAATACTTTATTTGCTTGTCTTTATCCACCGGATATGAAGATGCCAATTTCATATGCTCTTTATTATCCTAAACGTTTTGATTCTAAGGATGAGGTAAATTTCAAGAGTAGTTTTTCTTACAATTTCAAACCTCTTGATTATAGAGACTATCCTTTGCTGAAGATAATTTTGCAAGCTGGAGAAAAAAAAGATAATTCTTTAGTTATTCTAAATGCTGTTGATGAAGTTGCTATAGATTACTTTTTAAGAAAGAAAATAAAGTTTATTGATATATACAAGGTAATGACTTATTTTTCTAGAAATTATAAATCTAGCAAAATAAAAAGAATAAGCGATGTTTTTTTCTGGGATAATTGGGCCAGGGAGAAAACAAAGGAGTATTTAAATAAATTATGAATATTATCGGAATGATTACAGTTGGAACTATTTTTAGCATTTTAATCGTAATTCATGAGTTTGGTCACTATATTGCTGCGAAACGTTCGGGAGTAAAAGTAGAAAGATTTGCTCTAGGTTTTGGTCCAGTTCTGTTTAGGAAGAAAGGCAAAGAAACAGAATTTGTGGTTTGCGCTTTTCCTCTTGGCGGATATGTAAAAATGGCTGGTGATACCCGTCAGGAACATAAAGGGCTTAATAATGAGTTTTTATCAAAGTCGGTAGGAGTAAAATCAAAAATTGTTTTTGCCGGACCTTTATTTAACTACATATTAGCTTTAGTTATATTTTGTATCATAGCTTTAATTGGTTTCCCTTATCCTGATTCTGTAGTTGGTAGTGTTTTAGATGATTATCCAGCTAAAGCTGCTGGAGTAGAAGAAGGTGATAGAATTTTAGCTGTAAACGGTAATGAGATTGAGCATTGGATGGATATGGCTGAGGAGATTTACCAAGCCAAAGACACAGTTAATCTTCGCATTGAACGAGAAGGAAAAATTATATCCCTAGCTATTCCTTTACAACAAAAAGAAATAACTGATGATTTTGGCAAGAGGAAGAATGTATCAATGATTGGCATAGGTGCTTCTTCTGAAATAAAAACTGTTAAATACAATTTTCCTCAAGCGATAATCAAAGGATTTGAATCTTTATTTAAACTTACTTTTCTAGTGGTTAAAGGTTTTCTTTTTATGATATTGGGAGTAATTCCTTTTAAAGAGGCTGTAGCCGGACCGGTAGGAATTTATTATATTACCTCTGAGGTTATAAAAATTGGAATTGTTCCTACCTTGCATCTTTTGGCTGCTTTGAGTATAAGCTTAGCGATTATAAATTTATTTCCGATACCAGTATTAGATGGTGGGCACCTTTTATTCTTTTTTATGGAAAAGGTAAGAGGCAAGCCGATTAGTGAGAAAGTTGAGGATAATTTAACTCGTGTAGGTTTAAGTCTTCTTATCCTTCTGATTGTTTTTGTTTTTTATAATGATATTGTTCGCTTTGGACCTAAAATTTTGAATAAGAAAAAAGCTGTTCAGATTGAAGAAAAGAGTTCCATAGATGGAAATGAGAAGCTTATCAAAGAGTAAGAAGTTTTTTGTAGATATTTTGAAAAACTGTATATTCTATATTTTTTATTATGAGCAAAAAGGTAAAAATAGGTAATTTAGGTATTGGCGGAAAGAATCCTGCAAGAATAAAGGGGATGCTTAAGACTCCTACTAAGGATACTAAAGGTCTTATTAAAGAAGCTAAGACCTTAGAGAAGGAAGGCGCTGAGGCGATAAGAGTAGCAGTGCGAGACCAAGGAGATGCTTCAGTCGCAAAACTTCTTAAGAAGCACATTAAGATACCTTTAGTTGCTGATGTGCATTTTCATCCTAAATTAGCTCTTATGTCAATTGATCAGGGCTTTGAAGGTATTCGTTTGAATCCTATGAATATTCGAAAGCCTAAAGATGTTAAAGAAATTGCCAGAGCTGCTAAGAGAGCAGGTATATCTATTAGAGTTGGAGTTAATTCCGGAGGTTTTAAGCGTAAATTTTCATCGCCTAAGGCTTTAGGACTTCAAATGGTTAAGGAAGTAGAGGCCTATCTTAAAGTCTTGGAGAGAGAAAACTTTTTTGATATAATGGTTTCATTGAAAGGTTCTGATGTTTTGTCTACTAGCGCAGCTAATGAGCTATTTTCCAAGAAGCACGATTACCCCCTACATTTAGGAATTACAGCTACTGGTCCTTTTCTAGAGGGGATAACTAAATCATCGTTGGGTCTGGGTAGCCTTCTTTATCAGGGAATTGGAGATGTTATTAGAGTTTCTTTAACAGCTCCTTCTTTTTGGGAAATAAGAATAGCTAAGTATATTTTGCAGGCGCTTAATTTACGAAAGTTTGGTCCAGAGATAGTTTCTTGTCCTACTTGTTCACGTTGTGAGGTAGATTTAGTGAGTATTGTAGATAAGTTTGAAAAAGCTTTGAAGAAAGAGAAGATTAAGCAATCGGCACAGATTGCAATTATGGGCTGTGTGGTTAATGGTCCTGGGGAAGCTTATCAAGCGGACATTGGCGTTGCTTTTGGAAAGAGGAAAGCTGTAATTTTTAAAAAAGATAAGATTTTAGGACAAAGTAGTGAAAAAAAAATAGTGGCCGATTTAATTAAAGAAGTGAGGCAAAGGTGGAAATAGCAAATCTTAAAAAAATGATACGTAGGGAAATTAGCATGCTTGTTGACCAGGAAGGAAAGACTACTCGAGAGATTTTTATTCAAAGGGCTAATCAAATATTCGAAAATATGGACCCTGAGAATAAAGAAGGCATAGACTCAGCAACTAAAGATAAGATAATTGTTTCTCTTTGTGATGATTTTTTAGGTTTAGGCCCCTTGCAGAGACTTATGAACGATAAAGAAGTAACTGAGATCATGATTAATGGTCCTGATAAGATATACATAGAGAAGAGTGGTAAAAAAGGTCGTTGTAATATTAAATTTGATGATGAAACTCATTTGCGATATATTATTGAAAAAATGATTGCTCCAGCTAGCAGAAGAGTGGATGAGAGTTCTCCTTACGTGGATTTTTCTCTTGCCGATGGTTCAAGAGTAAATATTATTTTACCGCCGCTTGCGATTAAAGGCGCTACGGTAACTATTAGAAAATTTTTGGATTTTATTCAGAGTGCTGATGATTTAGTTAGGATGGGAACAATTGATAGTCGAATGGCTGAGTTCCTAAAAGCTTGCATAAAGGCTAAAGTAAATATTCTTTTCTCAGGCGCTACTGGTTCTGGCAAAACCACTACCTTAGAGGTACTTTCTTCTTATATTAATCCTGATGAGAGGATTATCACCATTGAGGATGCCTTAGAGTTAAAATTACGTCAGGAACATGTAGTAAGTTTGCTTACTAGGCCATCAAACATAGAAGGTAAGGGTGAGGTTTCTCCCAGAGAGTTGTTCCGTAATACTTTGAGAATGCGTCCGACTCGGATTATTCTTGGTGAGGTAAGAGGAGAAGAAGCTTTAGATTATCTTCAGGCTTTAAATAGTGGGCATCGGGGCTCTTTAGCAGTTATTCATGCTTCGATTCCGGCTGATGCTCTTAGCCGTTTAGAAACAATGGCTTTATACGCGGGAATTAATTTTCCAGCTTGGGCCGTAAGAAATCAAATTTCATCAGGCTTAGATTTGATTGTTCAACAAAGTCAACTTAGTGATGGTTCACGAAAAATAACTCATATTACTGAAGTTGGCAAGATGAAGGATAACCAAGTAGAGCTACGGGATATTTTTTGTTATGAAATAGAAAAGGTATTAGATGATTCTAGTGTAAAGGGAAAGTTTAAAGCTGTGAATGTGCCAGAATTTATGCCAATTTTTAAGAAGATGGGCGTTAAAATTGATGAGAATATTTTTAAGGAATAGATAGGGAGAGGAAGAATGTTATTTTCAAAGAGCTTTATTTTTACGCAAAGAGAAGACCCTAAAGTTGCTGAGTGCAAGAGCCACAAGTTGCTTCTTAGGGGAGGATTTCTTTTTATGGTTTCCTCAGGAATATATTCTTATCTTCCCTTAGGCTATAGGGTTTTAAATAATATTAATAATATTATTCGAAAACATATGAATTCAAAAGGCGCTCAAGAGATATTGATGAGTGCTCTTCAACCTATAGAGATCTGGCAAAAGACAGGTCGGGATAAGGATTTAGCAGAGGTAATGTTTAGATTTAAAGATCGTAAGGATAGAGATATATGCTTAGGACCTACTCATGAGGAAGAAATTACTGAGATTATCAGGAGATCAGTCTCTTCTTATAAACAGCTTCCAATGATACTTTATCAGATTCAGACAAAATTTCGTGATGAGCCGCGACCTCGTTTTGGATTGATGCGTAGCTGTGAGTTTATTATGAAAGATGCTTATAGCTTTGATAAAGACAATCAAGGCTTAGATCAAAATTATGAAAAAATGTTTCAAGCTTATAAAGATATATTTAGTGAGTGCGGTTTAGATTTTATAGATATTGAAGCAGATTCCGGAGCTATGGGTGGAAATTTATCTCATGAGTTTATGGTTCCCGGAGATACTGGCGAAGATTTACTTTTTAAGTGTTCTGATTGCGCAAAATATTTCAAAAATGAAGGTCAATGTCCGGATTGTAAAAAGAAGCTTGAAGAGGCGAAGATGATTGAAGTTGGCCATATATTTAAATTAGGAACTAAGTATTCTAAAGCTCAGGAAGCTTTTTTTCTTAATGAATTTGGCAAGAGAATTCCTTTTATAATGGGTTGCTATGGTATTGGAGTTAGTAGAATTTTATCAGCTATAGCTGAAGTTAATTCTGATGAGAAAGGTTTAGTTTGGCCTAAGGGAGTAAGTCCTTTTGATCTAAGTTTGGTAGTTTTAGATGATACGATATTGCCTAAAGCTTTAGAATTAGAAGAGGCTTTGGAAGGCGAAGGCTTGTCAGTATTAATTGATGATCGCCAAGAAGCTGCTGGAGTTAAATTTAATGATGCTTATTTGCTCGGCAATCCTTATATTTTAATTATGGGTAAGAAATATCTTAAAGATGGAACTATAGATTTAGAGATAAGAAAAACAAGGACGAGTAAGTCTTTCAAAAAGGGAGATCTAATAAAATTTTTAAAAGATGAATATAGTCGATAGAAATAAACAAATTGAACTTAAAGTTGGGAATATTGTTAAGGAGCTAGGAGTAGAATTGCTAGAACTTAAAGTACATTTCTCTGCCGGGAAGAATATTTTGCGTTGCATAGTTGATCTTCCTGAGGGTGGCATAACTTTAGATAGTTGTGCAGCGGTTAATAAAAGAATTTTAAGTTACTTTGAAGAGAGTGATGATTTATATTCTAATTATGCAATAGAAGTTAATTCTCCTGGGCTAGATAGAAAGCTTTATAATTTTAAAGATTTTTTTAAAGTTAAAGGGAGAAATATTTTTCTTTGGTTGAGTGAACCAGTTGAAGGCAAAGAGTATTTAGAAGGTCAAGTTTTAGAGATTGATGATGATAAATTGTCCTTAGGTGTTAAAGACAAAATTTTAGAAATTAATTTTAATAAAATTAAGGTGGGCAAAGAAAGAATAGAAATTAAATAAAGCCCATTAAAATCGTCATTATTAAAGTCTGTTAGTAGTCAGACAGGGAGGTTATAAAGGTGAGAAAAGAATTTTTAAGCGTACTTGCACAATTAGAAAGAGAAAAAGGTATAGATAAGAGTATTCTTATTGAAGCTGTGAAACAAGCATTAGCTATCGCTGCAAAGAAGATTAGTAGGGGGGATCCTGATGACATTGAGGCTAGGGTTGAGATTGATCCTGTAAAAGGGGATATTCATGTCTATGTCGGTGAG